>JAIVJN010000139.1 GCA_020200025.1 Acidobacteriota bacterium
GTCGAGCGTGACGACCACCTCCGACCCGAGACCACGCTCGAGGGGCTGGCCAAACTGACGCCGGCCTTCAAGAAGGACGGCATGGTCACCGCCGGCAACGCGAGCGGCATCGTTGACGGAGCTGCAGCGCTGGTGCTCGCCGGCGAAGAGGCCGCGACGACGCGCGGCGTGAAGCCGATCGGACGTCTGGTCTCGTGGGCGGCCGTCGGTGTGGAGCCGACGTTGATGGGCATGGGTCCTGTCCCGTCGATTCGGAAAGCGCTGGTGCGGGCGCACCTCACGCTGGCCGACCTCGATCTCATCGAGATCAACGAAGCCTTCGCGCCGCAGTATTTGGCGTGCGAGAAGGAGCTGGGGCTGGATCGGGACAAAGTGAACGTCAACGGCGGCGCCATCGCCCTGGGTCACCCGCTGGGCGCGAGCGGCGCCCGGCTGATATTGACGTTGCTGCTCGAGCTGCGGCGCCGCGGGAAGCGCTACGGCGTGGCGTCGGCCTGCATCGGCGGAGGCCAGGGAATTGCCGCAATTGTCGAGGCAATCTGAAATGCAGATCTTCAGATTGCAGATTGATTGTCGATCGGTCGATCGACCGATCGAAGAATGGATTTAGTGAATGCAGGATCGGTTATTGGGCGCTGATGGACCCGATCCGCGAAATCCGCTAAATCGAATCGTCAATCTTCGATCTGACATCGACAATCAATCTGCGATCTGCAATCTCAAGATCTGAAATGGACGAGGAGTCCCTGCATGTCTGTCAACACGGTTGGCGTATTAGGTTGCGGCCTCATGGGATCCGGCATCGCGCAGGTGTCGGCCTCCGCGGGATTCAAGACCTATGTGCTCGAGGTCAATGACTCGGCGCTTCAGAAGGGCATGGGACGCATCGAGAAATTCCTGGCGGACGGGGTCGCCAAGGGCAAGCTGTCCGCCCAGGGGCGCGACACGACGATCGGCCATCTGGTCGGCACCACTCGCTATGCGGACCTCGAGGCCTGTGAGCTGATCATCGAGGCCATCATCGAGAACGTCGAGGAGAAAAAGAAGGCCTATGCCCAGGTGGAGGCGGTGGTGGGTGCCGACTGCCTGATCGCCACCAACACCTCGTCGCTCTCGGTCACCGAGTTGGCGGCGGGCACCAAGCGGCCATCCCAGTTCGGCGGCCTGCACTTCTTCAACCCGGTGCCGTTGATGAAGCTGGTCGAGGTCGTCAAGGCCTTGACCACCAGCGCGCAGACCCACGAGGCGTTGGTCGATTACGCACGCGCCATCGGCAAAGAGCCGATCGCCGCCCCCGATCGCGGCGGCTTCATCGTCAATCGGCTGCTCGTGCCGTACTTGCTCGACGCGATCCGTTGCCTCGACGAGGGTCTCGGGACGGTCGAGGACATCGACAAGGGCATGAAGCTCGGATGCGGCTACCCGATGGGCCCGTTCACGCTCCTCGACTTCGTGGGTCTCGATACCACCTACTTCATCGCGAACATCCTGTTCGACGAGTTCCGCGAGACACGCTTCGCTCCGCCGCCGCTGCTGAAGCGCATGGTGCTGGCCGGACACCTGGGCAAGAAGTCGGGAAAGGGCTTCTACGAGTATTCGAGGTAAGAAGGACAACACGAAGAACACGAGGGCCACGAAGGAATACCGTAGGATGTTTTTCTTCGTGACTTCGTGAGCTTCGTGTTTGTCTCTATCTGCTGACCTTAGAGAGCAGCTTCTTCGCCTGGTCCTTGAAGCGCCGATCTTCAGGCGCCCAGTCGGGATCGATGGGGGCGGCGAGGGCGGCTTCCAGCTCGTTGCGTGCCTCCGCCTTGCGATCGAGATCGATGAGCGTTTCGGCCAGGAACAGTCTCGTGATGATGCTCTGTGGGTTGTAGGTGAGCGCCTTGCGCAGGTGCGCTTCCGACCGCTTCTTGCTGCCGCCAAACATCCCGGGCACTTTGAAATACCAGCGTCCGAGGGCGCGGTCGGCCGATCCCTGGAGAAAGCCGGGATCGAGTGCAAGGCTCCTTTCGAGCGCCTGCCGGATGTCGCCTCGATACTTGATGCCACGGCGCAAGCCGAACGCCTCGGCCAGCGCGCCCATGTTGGCGGCCAGCCAGAAGTGTCCTTCGGGCCGGCTGGGTGCGAGGTGCACGGCGGTGTGTCCGGCGGCGATGCCGGCGTCGAGCGCGCGCTTCCGCTCGGGTTCCGGTCCCTGCGTGCCGAGCCAATAACGAGCACGCGCGAGCTTCCACGCGGATTCGAAATCGCCGGGATGATCGAGGAGGCGCGCCGCCCAGGTGTCGGCCGCGCGCCTTGCGCTCGACGCATTCTCGCGATCGGCGTAGAGCGCGTCGGGATCGGCCGCCTGCCTCGTCGCACCGGGCGCCGAGGCTTCCGCCTTCGTATGGAGTAGGCCGAGGCTATCGCGTCGGCCCTCCGTGTGTGAATCGGCTGCGGCACTTACGAGCGAGACCGAGACGAGGAGATAGAATAGCGCGATGCACGATCTCATTCGGCGCCTGCTGATCGAGATTGGCGAAGACCCGTCGCGCGAGGGACTGGTCCGCACCCCCACACGCGTCGAGACGGCGCTCCGATTCCTGACCGACGGCTACCGCGCCGACGTCGACACGGTGCTCAACGGCGCGCTCTTCTCGGTCGATTATAGCGAGATGGTGATCGTGCGCGACATCGACTTCTATAGTCTGTGCGAGCATCACCTGCTGCCGTTCTTCGGCCGCTGTCACGTCGCCTACATCCCCAATGGCCGCGTCATCGGCTTGAGCAAGATCCCACGTCTGGTCGACATCTTTTCCCGACGCCTCCAGTTGCAGGAGCGGATGACCAATCAGATCGCCGAGACGATTCGCGAGAAGATCGATCCGGTCGGCGTCGCGGTCGTCTGTGAGGGAACGCATCTGTGCATGGCCATGCGCGGCGTGCAGAAGCAGAACTCGTACACCATCACGTCGGCGATGATCGGCGCGTTTCGCGACAACGCGCGCACGCGCATGGAGTTTCTCGAGCTGCTCAAACAGCGCAGCCCCGGCCTTGGTGGCCTGCTCGGCGTCGAGCCGGTGGGCGTCACATGCCTCGATGAATAGGGCGGGTCGAGCAGGTCAGGCTGGCGCGGCGGGTGGGCAGAAAGCCGGCGGAACGGTGTAATCTGAACGTCGATGACCCGGGCGGACTTGGCTGTGATGCTGATCGTGGTGGCGGTGATCGCGTCGCCACTCACCGCGCAGTCGAAGAGGAGCCCGCCACGCAAAGCCACGCCGGCACGGCAAGCGCCGGCACCGCCCACCCGCGTCCAGGCGGAGCTTCAATGCCCGGCGGAACTGGGACTCGGGGTCCGGACGAAGCGGCGCTTCTGCGACGTCCTCAGCGGTCGCGATGCCAAAGACGGCATCTTCGTCACGATTCCGCCGCACCGGGGACCCGTGACCCTCTCCTTCGAGCTGCACAATCGGCACACCTACTCCGAGGATCTGGTGAAGACGAAGCAGGCGTTTCGTCAGTACACCGGCACCATCGGCGTCCTCACGATGGACAACACGCTGGTCGATCGCGCCATCGTGCAAAGTGAGTTTCGCACCGAGCAGGATCTGTTCGACCGCATCAGCGGCGGTGCCGGGCCGGGTGGCATCAAGGCGGTGGCCCCCCTCGGCGGTGAGCTCATCGTGATGGAGCTCCCAGAGGATGCGGTGGATCAGGTCAGCATCCTGGGGGAGAAGCTCACGGTCGTGCGTCCCGACGGCACCGACAACTTCTCCGCGCCCGGTCGCCCCATCGCCACGATCAGCAACGTGATGCTCGAGTATCGTCCTGCCCCGCCGCGCAAGCCCTGAGCAACCAGGTTGCCTTGTACCAGGTTGCCTACAGTACTATGCCCGACCTCGACGTCCTCTCCACGGCCGCCGCGCTAGCCGCTGAGTATCTGGCGTCCGTCCCATCCCGGCGGGTGACCGGGGTTGGCACGCGGCGAACCTTGTTGACCTCTCTCGGCGGTCCCTTGCCAGAAGCGGGCGACGAGCCTGCGTCCGTGATTAGAGGGCTCGCACGGGAGGCTGACTCCGGAATCGTCGCCACCGCCGGACCGCGCTACTTCGGCTTCGTCACCGGAGGCGCGGTGCCAGTGACGGTTGCCGCCGAATGGCTGGCGAGCGCCTGGGACCAGAACGGCGCTCTCTACGTCATGTCCCCAGCCGTGGCCGTCCTCGAGGACATCGTCGCGGCCTGGATTCTCGAGATGCTGCGTCTCCCGGCGGGCGCCAGCGTCGGATTCGTCACCGGCGCGCACATGGCCAATTTCACGTGCCTTGCCGCGGCGCGGCACGAGGTGCTGCGGCGTGCGGGGTGGGACGTTGAAGACCAGGGGCTCCAGCGTGCGCCGCGCGTCACTGTTCTCGTTGGTGACGAGGTCCATGTCTCGGTGGTCGGGGCGCTGCGCATGTTGGGCTTCGGCGCCGGCGAGCTCGTACGGGTCGCCTCCGACAATCAGGGCCGCATGCGCCTCGAGGCCGCCACTGCGGCGATTGCGCGGGTCGAGGGACCGTTCATCGTGTGCAC
>JAIVJN010000140.1 GCA_020200025.1 Acidobacteriota bacterium
CGAGCACGAAGAACATGACCGGGATGGCGCCACAGTTGCCTCGGCAGACGCGCACGGCATGGTGAGTCAAGCGATCGAGTGTGCCGTTCGATTGGGCCAGCGCGAACAGCAGCGTGACCCCCGCGAGGGTGAGGAACAACTGGCTGGGGAAGCCGGCCATGACGGCCGCCACCGGCAAGCCGCCGATGTAAACGCCAACGATCCACGCGAGCGCCACCGCGAGGACGCCCACGTTCAAGCGACTCACGCAACTGACGATCACCGCGAGAGCGAGCGCGAGGACCGACAGGACGGCAAGATTCATGCGGACTCCGCGATCAAGGAGCAAATGAGCTCGGCGGCGTGGAAAGGGCGGACGCCGGTGAAGTCTTGCACTTGGTGGCGGCACGACACGCCGCTGGCGACGAGCACGGCCCCGGAACCGAGCGCACGGGCAGCGGGCAGCAGCCGCCGCTCGCCGATCGCCCGCGACAGGTCGAAGTGCTCGCGCGCATAGCCGAACGATCCTGCCATCCCGCAGCATCCAGCGTCGAGGTCGGTGACGGCGGCGCCCGGGATGCGACCGAGGAGCGCTTTCGCCGGCTGCACGGCGCCCATCGATTTCTGATGGCAATGGCCGTGCAGCACGATCGCCGACGGGCCCGGAGCGAGCGCCAGGCGTGCCCGACCCGCCTGCCACTCGCGCTCGAGGAACTCTTCGAACAGGAAGGCCCGCGAGGCGACACGCTTGGCGCGCGCTTGTGCGTCGCCGCGCAACAACGAGGCGGCATCCTCGCGAACGGCGGACAGGCAGCTGGGCTCCAGGAACACGATGGTCTGCCCGGCTTCGGCCAGCGGATGCAGCCGGTCGGTATTGCGCATGGCCTGCGCACGTGCCTCGGCCAGCAGGCCCTGTGAAATCATCGGGCGACCGCAACAGACGTTCGGCGCCAGCGCGACGCTGAATCCGGCACGCTCGAGCACGGTGAGACCGGCCACGCCAACGCCCGGATTGTAGAAATTGGTGAAGGTGTCATTGAAGAGCGCCACGGACGGCGCCGATGCGGGCTCCTTCGAGGCGCAGCGCTCGGCAAAGGTTCGCGATGACCAGGCGGGCGGCGGGCGACGCCTGTCGAGGCCCAGGATCTGTTCGTTCAGCCAGCGCACCGGCGCGCTCTGTGCCATCCAGTTCGAGACCGGCGCCAGCCGGCTTCCCCATCTCGAGAGATCGTGAACGCGGCCGAGCGCCCGCGCGCGCAGCGGCGTGGCGTGGCGGCGCCAGTAGTCGGCCAGGAACTCGCCCTTGAAGCGAGCCATGTCGACGCCGACGGGACACTCGGCCTTGCATGCGCGGCACTCCAAACACAGGTCGAGGACCTGCTTCACCCCATCGTCGCCCAATCCGGTTTCCCGCAGGCGACCGGCGATGGCGAGGCGCAGCACATTGGCTCGCCCTCGTGTGGAATCCGCTTCCTCGCGCGTTGCCATGTACGACGGGCACATCGTGCCCTCGAGGGTCTTGCGGCAGACGCCCAACCCGCTGCACATCTCCACCGCGCCGGCCATGCCGCCATGCTCCCCGTAATCGAAGAACGTCGCAGGCACCGACGCGCGGTAGGCGGGCCCATAGCGCAGATTGGCCGTCAGGGGAGGGGCGTCAACGATCTTGCCTGGGTTGAAGAGATCCTCGGGATCGAAGGTGTGCTTGAGATGCCGGAACGCCTGATACAACGTGGCGCCGAACATCTTCTCCATGAAGGGGCTGCGCACGAGCCCGTCGCCATGCTCGCCGGAGAGCGCACCACCGTACTCGAGGACCAGGTCTGCCACCTCTGTTGCCAGCGCCGCGAACGTGTCGACCCCGTCTTCCGTCTTGAGATTGAGCACGGGACGGACGTGCAGGCAGCCCACCGACGCGTGGGCGTAGATGCCGGCCCGGGTGTGATGCCGCGCGATGAGGGCCTGGAACTTTGCAATGTAGTCGCGCAGCCGTTCCGGGGCGACCGCCGTGTCTTCGACGAACGACAACGATTTCGCGTCGCCCTTCATCGCCATCGACAATCCGAGCGCTGCCTCGCGGACGCTCCAGATGGCCGCTTGCGAAGCGGGATCGAGGGCACGGTGATATCGCTCGCCGAAGGCACGTGCTGCCAGCTCGCGCTCGAGCGCATCGATCCGGGGCGGCAAGTCTTCGGCGCGGTCGCCGTAGAGCTCCACGCATACGAGCGCCCCCGGCTCGCCGTGAATGAACGTCTGCCGCAGCTGCTCGAGCGCGGGGCTCTGCTTCGTATGGCTCAGGATGAAGCCGTCCATCACCTCGATCGCAGACGGCCCGTGCTGCAGGATCACCGGCGTCGCCTCGAGGGCGTCCAGGAGCTCCGCGAACTGAATCGCGAGGACCGCCTTCGCCCTGGGCAGCGGCACGAGCGCGATCCGCGCCTCGAGTACCACCCCCAACGTTCCCTCCGACCCGACCATCAGCTTCGTGAGATTGAACGGGCGCGCCGGGTCGACGAACTCGTCGAGGTTGTAGCCGCCAACTCGGCGAAGCACCTTTGGAAACCGACGCGTGATCTCAGCCGCGTGATCGCGAGCCGTCCGCCGGACCTCGCGGTAGCACGCCGCCTCGAGCGACGATCCCGCGCACCGAGCGGTGAGCTCCTCTGCGCCGAGCGGCCTGAAATGAGCGATCGACCCGTCCGCGAGCACGACATGCTGATCGATGACGTGGTCGATCGTCTTGCCGTAGAGGACCGACCGCGCGCCGGCTGAATTGTTCGCCATCATCCCGCCGATGGTGGCACGGCTCGCTGTCGAGATATCGGGCGCGAAGCGCAGCCCGTACCGGTTCAGCGCTGCATTGAGCTCGTCGAGCACGAGGCCGGGCTCGACGCGCGCCCACCGCTCGTCGGCGTTCACCTCGATCAGTCGATTCACGTGCTTCGAGGTATCGACGACCAGGCCGTCACCAATGGCCTGGCCGGCTTGCGATGTGCCGCCGCCGCGCATGGTGATCGGGCACCGATGCCGGGCGCAGATGCGCACCGTGCGAACCAGGTCCTCTTGTGACTTCGCGATGACCACGCCGCGGGGCTCGATCTGGTAGACGCTGGCGTCGGTGGAATAGAGCGCCCGAGAGATCGGATCGAATCGCACCTCGCCGTCGAGCGCCGCTCTCAACTCGCGGCAGAGCGCTTCGGCGTTCACGGCGGGACGGCTCATCTCCGGGGCGATTATAGGTCTGCCGGTCGATTCTCGAAGACAACACGACGATCACGAAGGCGACGAAGACGATGTTTTCCAGCTTCTTTCCTTCGTGACCTTCGTGGTCTTCGTGTTGCATTCTTTTGAGCTACGATTCCTGTCATGTACCAGAGTGGCCGCCACTTCCTTCAGATCCCCGGTCCCACGAATACGCCGGAACGTGTGCTGCGGGCGATGGCGCAGCCGACGATCGATCATCGTGGCGCCGAGTTCGCGGTTCTCGCGCGCGAGGTGCTCGCCGGTCTGAAGGCCATCTTTCAAACGACTGGCGAGGTCATCATCTTCCCCGCCTCCGGGACCGGGGCGTGGGAGGCCTCGCTCGTCAATACGCTGTCGCCCGGTGATGCCGTGCTGGCGTTCGACATCGGGGAGTTCGCGAAGAACTGGGCCGAAGTCGCCCGTCGTCTCGGGCTCGAGGTCGAGATGATGCCGGGCGACTGGCGTCGCGGCGTCGATCCCGCGACCGTCGAGGCAAGGTTGCGCGAGGACCCCGATCACCGCATCCGTGCGCTGCTCGTCGTGCACAACGAGACCTCGACGGGGGTGACCAGCCGGCTCCCGGAGATTCGTCGTGCTATCGATGCGGCGCGGCATCCCGCGCTGCTGCTGGTCGACGCCGTGTCGTCGCTCGCGTCGATCGACCTGCGCCACGACGAGTGGGGCATCGACGTGTCGCTCGCCGGATCGCAAAAGGGACTGATGCTGCCGCCCGGACTGAGCTTCAACGCCGTGAGCGCGAAGGCGCTCGCCGCCTCGCAATCCGCACGGCTGCCGCGATCGTATTGGGGCTGGAAGCACATGCTGGCGGCGAACGCCAGCGGGTCGTTCCCCTACACCCCGTCCACCAACTTGCTGTTTGGCCTGCGCGAAGCCATCCGCATGTTGAGCGAGGAGGGGCTGCCGAAGGTGTTCGCCAGACACCGCCGGCATGCGGCGGCCACGCGCGCCGCCGTGGCCGGATGGGGGCTCGACATCGCGTGCGAGCGCGCCGACGAATGGAGCCCCGTCGTGACGACGGTGATGATGCCGAGCGGGTGCGATGCCGACACGTTGCGCGCACTCGTGCTCGAGCGGTTCAACATGTCGCTCGGCGCCGGCCTCGGTCGACTCAAAGGCGCTGCATTTCGCATCGGTCATCTGGGCGACTTCAACGATCTGATGCTGATGGGCACGCTCTGCGGCGTCGAGATGGGGCTCGTCGTCGGCGGCGTGCCCTCTCGGCGGGGTGGAGTCGAGGCAGCGCTGGGCGTGCTATGCGGCCAGGCCGCGGCGCCCTCGGGCGATCGATCAACGACTTGGCGGCCGAGAGACAATTGCCGAGCGTACGGGCAATGGGCACGCCGAAGCGGGCTTTGGGCGTGCACACACGCAGGTCGCAGGCAAGCGCGATGACGCAACCGCTGCCGGCCGCGACTCCTTCGACCTGAGCAATCGTCGGCACGACCACGCGCTCGAGCCGGTCGACGACGGCATCGATGCGACGTTCGTAGGCGACGCCGTCATCGCCGGAACGAAAGCTCGCGAACTGCCGGATGTCGGTCCCGGCGACGAAGGCGTCGCCGCCGGCCCCGCGCAGGATGAAGACGCGGACGTCGGCATCGCGATCCACGCGCTCGCAGGCATCGGCGAGGGCCTCGTACATCTCCCAGGTCATCGCGTTGAGGGCCTCGGGCCGATTGAAGGTGAAGAACGCGAGCGGACCATCGAACCAGAACTGCGTCGTCGCTGAAGACACGGGAAGGCCTCGCAGGAGAAGAGGATGAGCACGGACCGGACGGCACTCGAGGGTATTCGCGTCGTGGACATCACGCAGGTCATGGCCGGCCCTTTCTGCGCGATGCAACTATGCGACATGGGTGCCGATGTGATCAAGGTCGAGCCGCCGGGGGGCGATACGACGCGCACGATGGCCGGCGCCATCGGCAGCGAGAGCCCGGCCTTCAATGCCGTGAATCGCGGCAAGCGCGGCATCGTGCTCGATCTCAAGACCGACGCCGGCCGGACGGCGTGCCGCCGTCTGGTCGCGCGCACAGATATCGTGATCGAAAATTACCGCCCGGGTGTCATGCACGCCTTCGGCTTGGACTGGGAATCGGCTGAGTACTTCTCGGACGAGCGCCCACCGGCACCGATGGGCTCGGCTCATCGCCTCCTCGCTCCGTACCAAGCCGTGCGCTGTGGCGACGGCTACATCACGTTGGCGGCAGCCACCGATCGCCTGTTTCAACGGCTATGTGAGCTGCTGGGCCATGCGGAATGGTCGCACGACCCCGACTTCGTGGAGGTCGACGGCCGCGTTCGCAACCGTGCGGCGCTCATGGCCCGCATCGAGGCGGTCACGACGGGCCAGCCCTGTGCGCATTGGCTGGCCGTGCTCGAGGCGAGCGGCATCCCGTGTGGTCCGATACAGGACTATGCGCAGGCGTTTGCCGATCCGCAGATTCGCGCGCGCGCGATGGTCGTTGACACCGAGCACCCCACGCTCGGCCGGCTGCAGACGCTGGGATCACCGATCAAGATGTCGGTGACGCCGCCCGTCGCCGGGCGCCGCGCCCCCCTCCTCGGCGAGCACACGATCGAAGTGCTGGGGGAGCTGGGCCTGAGCGGGCTCGAGATCGACGCGGTGACGGGTGCGGCACGCGATGGCCAGTAGGCGGGGCGAAAGGTGCGCGCTCGGATCTGTGACGACGCCTGGGCGGATCCGACCGGCAGAACGGGCGCGGCTGACCGCCTCCGCGGCCTACGAGTCCGTCGATGAGCCCGGTGTCGTTGTGCTCTAGAATGGGACGTTTCGAGAGCGACGCGGGCGCACACCCTCTCGCTCCGCCCTCGTCGTGAACCTCCGTCGCAAGCTTCAGGAGAAGACCACATGAGCGGCCCCTTGCCCATCAACTCCGACGCCCCCGATTTCGAGGCCACGACCACCGAAGGTCCCATTCGCTTTCACGAGTGGCTGGGAAGCTCGTGGGGCATCCTGTTCTCGCATCCCAAGGACTTCACGCCCGTCTGCACGACCGAGCTTGGTTACATGGCACGCATCAAGCCGGAGTTCGATCGGCGCAACGTCAAGATCATCGGGCTCAGCGTTGACCCGATCGACAAACATGAGGGATGGTCGAAGGACATCGCCGAGACGCAGGGACATGCCCCGAACTATCCGATGATCGCCGACTCGGATCTCAAGATCTCGAAGTTGTACGGCATGCTGCCGGCCTCGGCGGGCGAGACCTCGGAAGGTCGCACGGCCGTTGACAACGCGACCGTTCGCAATGTCTACGTCATCGGCCCGGACAAGAAGATCAAGCTGCTGATCTCGTACCCAATGAGCACGGGCCGCAATTTCGACGAGGTGTTGCGCGTCATCGATTCCATGCAGCTCACGGCCAAGCACAAAGTGGCAACGCCCGTGAACTGGCAGGAGGGCGATGAGGTCATCATTCTTCCGGCGGTCACCGACGCCGAGGCCAAAGACAAATACCCGGAGGGCTGGCGCGCGCCCAAGCCGTATCTGCGCTTC
>JAIVJN010000141.1 GCA_020200025.1 Acidobacteriota bacterium
AGCCACGTCTGCTTCATCCCGTGTCCTCCCTGCGAGACATTATACGCGCGGAGCGGGCAGGAAGTTGGCTCGAAGGCCTGGAGGCTCGAGGGCCTGGCCCCCAGCAGCCCGTGGTGAAAGTCCCGCCGGCATTCGACCGGTGAGCCATCCCCGCGGGCTGCGTTGCTCCTTCTTCAAATATGACCACATATTCTCAGTCGTCGCGCCTTGCTCGCGGGGCGGGGTCCCCAGCGCGGCAGCCGTGCTGGGGTGCCGAGGCGTCTCACCGGTCTCGGTGCTCGCCGGGACTTTCACCACGGGCTGCCGCCCCCGGCTAAGCCTGAGTCTGAGTCCAAGCTCTTGAGCCCGAAGCCCCGAGCCTCAAAAGCCCCAGCCTCAAGCCTCAAGCCCCAAGTCCCCTTTCACCGCTTGCTGATGACGACCGATCCGCTGAAGCTGCGGATCGACAACACCGCGCTGGCGTCGCCATAGGCGCCCCGGATGGTGCGATTGCTGGCGCCCCGCCCGCCGCGGCCGCGCGGCTCGCGATCGTTGTCGGTATTCGAGCGCAGCGTAACCGGGAAGTCGGACCGGATGCTGCCGCTGAACGTGTTGGCGTCGAGCTCGAAGCCGACATTTCCGGCAAGCAGGATGCGAACGTTGCCAGAGTGCGAGTTGAACTCGTAGCGGCCGCCACGGGCGATGGTCGCGTCGAAGTCGATGTTGCCGGAGACCGATTTGGCCGTCAAGCGCTCGACTTGCACACCGGTGAGCTGCACGTCGCCGCTGACCGTCCCGGCCTCAAGTGTGCGGACCTTGAGATCGGTGGCGATGACGTTGCCGCTGACCGAGGCGAGCGTCAAGGCCGTGGCGGTGCCGATGTCGCGGGCTGTGACGTCACCGGACACGGTCTTGGCGACGACGAGGTTGGGGGTCGAGGACACCTGCAGATCACCGCTCACGGTCTCGGCGCGCACTTCACCGTTCACCGAGCCGACGCTCACGTCGCCTGAGACGCTCTTCACCGAGACGGCAGCGGACGCGGGCACCGACACCGTGTAATCCACGCTTCCCGACATGCGGCCGCTGGTGCGCGGATACAGGGTACGAACCTCGACGCGGCTTCCGACCTGCGTCACCTCGATGCGCAGATCCTCGAGCAGACGGCGAGCATTGTCGTCGTCGCGACTGCGCACCCGTTTGACGGCCTCGACCCGGATCTCGCTGCCGGAGCCGCCCGTCACGCGCACATCGCCCGACAAGTTGCTCAGATCGAGCGCGGCGTCGCGACCGACCCGATAGGTTTCGACGAAACGGTCGGTCTGCTCGGGGCCCTGGCGCGCTTCGGTATAGCGTTCGAGCCACGCGGCACGCGGGGTGTCAGCCGCGGCGACATCGAGGGTCGTCACCGCGGCCCTGACAGGCGCCGAGCAGGCGAGACCAACCGCGACGAGCAGGCGAGAGAGTGCGGGAGGATAGGTCATACGGCTATGGCTGACTCAGCCCCTTCATGATGCGGCCGGCTTCCGCCTGGTTGCCTTTTCGCATCTCGTTGATGAGCTCGACGGTCTGCTGCAGCAACGCCACTTTGTTCCGCATGGCGTCGAAGAGGCTGTCCTGCGCGTTTGCACTGCTCGGCTGCGAGCGCACGGCGGCCCGACTTTCATCGATCGCCTGATCGATGACCAGAAGGCTTTTTTGCAGCACGGTGGCGACGCCGGGATCCAGGGCTTCGTTGTCGCTGCGCGCAATCTGCTCGAGACCCTGAATCGCCTTCTCGTAGTGCGCTTCCGCCGCTTGCAGCTCGGACTCGACCGACGCGACCAGCTCGCCGGCCGGGATGGTCTCTCCGCCCCCAGCGACGTCGACCGACGGCGGCTGCACCAGCGACCACACGCCGACCGCCGTGGCCACGAGTAACGCCGCCGCGGCGGCAAGCCATGGACGCCATGCCACCCGCCCGCGCCATGGCAGCACCGATGCGGGGACCGAGCCCTCCTGCGCGATTCGCGCCTGGAGCGTCGTCCAGACATGGGCCGACGGCTCGAGACGGTCCAGTGTGAACGCCGCCGCTTGAATCGAGGTGAGGTCGCTTACGACCGCGCGACAGACGCTGCACCCTTCGAGGTGACGCTCGATGGCACGATGCCGCGGCGGATCGAGCGCGCCCTCGAGGAAATCGACGAGGTCTGCGGTGAGCTCTTCACACTTCATGGCCCTGCCCACGTGCGTCTGACCGCCGGCGCTCGGCGGTGCCCGGCTGCATGAGGTATGTGCGAATACGCAACCGCGCTTTGTGTACCTGTGACTTCGACGTCCCCTCCGAGATGCCGAGCAGCGAGGCGACCTCGTTGTGCCCAAACCCTTCGACGTCGTGCAGGAGAAAGGCCGCACGACACGCACGCGGCAACTGCCCGATGGCCCGTTCGAGGTCGATGCGACTCACCGCGCCAAGGGCCGGCGCCGGACTCGCCACCGGCACGCTGTCGTCATCGTCGAGCGAATCCGTATGGTGATTCATGCGTGCCTGACGACTGCGGAGAACGTCGAGGCAGTGATTCATCGCCAGCCGGTAGAGCCACGTGCCGAGCGACGATTCGCCGCGAAAGCTCGCCAGCTTGCGGTAAGCGAGCAAAAAGATATCCTGCAGGAGGTCGTCGGCGTCCTGGGTCGACCCTGCCATCCGAAAGGCCAGATTGTAGAGCCGGCTGGCGTGCTGTTTGTACAGCTCCTCGAAGGCAGCACCGTCACCGGCCCGGATGCGGCCAGCCAGCTCCAGGTCGGGGCGTCTCACGTCTCCTGAAAACTTAGACGGGGGCATGGGTCGAGGGGTTGATGGGGCGGGTGCGATAGGTGCGACAGGTACTTTGGGTGCAGCTGCCTGTGCGGACTTGCCCTAATGCACCCAGGCACCCACCGCACCCCTCGCACCTGTTCTGTGCACCGGTCGCACCCGATCAGTGCACCCAAGTACCTAAGCACCTCACGCACCAGTCGCACCTGATTCAAGGCCATTTCACCTGCTCGAACCTCTTTACACGTTTGCTCGTGACGACGTGCCCTTCAGCTGAGAGGAGCTGGCGCTTCATGGCCGGGATGCTGTATCCGCCCAGCAACCCGCCCGCCGCGATGACTCGGTGGTAGGGCAGATTCGGCATGAGCGCTTTGCGCATGATGTTGCCGACGGCACGCGCCGCCCCAGGGCGACCGGCCAGCTTGGCGACAGCGCCGTAGGTCGTCACCCGGCCAACGGGCACGCGGGCCACAATGCGAAGAACCCGCCGCGCGAACGGGGTGTCAGCGCCCGACGAGGATCTTGAACCGGATGCTCGTGCCACCGAGGTTGTCCTCGCCGAATTCCGCGGCGGCACCGCTTTCGCCGAAAGCGTCGGGCACCGAGCTCCACGCCACTTCGCCGCTGGCATGCACCAATCGATACAGACGCACCTCGATACCGCCGACGATGTGATAGCCGGTGAAGCGCTCGTCCAGATCATCGCCGCTTTCCGCGAAGTCGGCGGTTTCCTCGTAGCGGTAGGAGTCGAAACCGGCGCCCGCATAGGGGACGATGCGCCGTGAGATAGTCCTGAAGCGCCAGCCGGCCGTGATCTCGAGCGGCGTCACCCGTACCGTCGTCGCAATCCCCAGTGGGAACACCTCGTCGCCCGGTCCGATGAAGACTCGCTCGCCGTCGGCGGAGAATCGCCACGCCGCCGCTTCGAAATAGAGACCGATGGGCAAGGTCACCTGTGCGCCGCCGCCAAAGATCGGACCCGAGCGCGATCCCAGGACGGCTTCGAAACTGTTCGTCGCGGCAAAGACGTTGACGCCGACCAGGCCGAAGCCGCGCACGCCGATGGGCTCACGCGATTGCGCTGGAGCGGGCCGCGTCGGTTGCACAGGCCGGCGCGACTGTTCCGAAAGGACGACACGAAGACCGCGAAGGTTCGAAGAATCAAGGGGGTTGTCTTCGTGGCCTTCGTGTTCTTCGTCTTGTCTTGACTGCGCCGAGGCCTCGACGCGCCCCGTGAGGACGAGCGCCACACACAGACCGAGCGCGGCCAGTCGTGGAATGACGGCGGGTCGCATGAGCGTCCGGCCGCTCAACGGGCGAGACCCAAGCCACGCAGGGTCGCGCGTGGGTTGATGAGGCCGTGGCCGTATTCGTCGTCGCGCCCTGCGGGACCCTTGTCGGTCGCAAACTGCTTCATGGCCGCCTCGATGGCCGCAGGGCTCGTGATGCCTTGCTGCATCAGCAGGGCGGCGAAGCCTGACACATGGGGGGTCGCCATCGATGTTCCTTGGAAGGGGATGATCGCGAACGAGTCCGCGCGCGGCACCGTGAGGCGCGCTGGACCCTGGGCGTACGTCTCGAGCAGATCGAGGTCGAGGGTCTGCTGCAGCACGCCGCCCTCGGCGCCGAACCGACGGGCGTCTCCGCCCGGGGCTGACAGCTCGACGTAGGCGTTGGCGGTCGAATAGAAGGCCACTGACAAGTCCCGGCCCACCGCACCTACGGCGACCATGCCGTCGATGCGAGGGGCCGCTTCGGCCGTGGTCAATTGTCCGACCGTGCCGGTCACATGTGTGCCGTGCCCGTCGAGATCGACCGGCACATCGTCGTTCCAGATGAAGTCGCGAGGCGAGACAAAGCGCGAGGCGTCGCCCAGCTCCGGCGCGATCGCGAACGGCACGTCGACGATGCCGAGCGACGGGAAAATCGGTCCACCCGTTTCGAGCTGGAACGGGCGGGCCTGGTAGCGGAGGGTGATGTTCCGAAACGCGACGCCGGTGTCGAGCACCGCGACGATGATGGAGCTCGAGGCGCCGGGTTGGATATCCCACGCGCGTTCCATGTCGAGGCTCGTGAGATTCCATTGCCGGTCGAAGAACTGATCGTTCGGCCGGAACATGGCGTGATTGACGTAGCGCGGCTGTGCGTACTCCACGTCGGGTCGCGCGCGGAGCTCTGCCGCGACCTCCTCCGGATCGCGTGCCATCGGCACGGCGAGCAACTCGAAATCCGCCCACGACGGCCTGGACAGGTCGGTCGCACCCACCGCGCTCATCGTCGAGCTGACGGCGGATGGGCCGGCGCTGTCGCGGAACTTGACGATGACCGAGCCCCGAAGTGACGACTCGCCGGCGCTGAGACGGCTGACGCCGTCGACGGTGGCCGGGTCGAGGGGCGAGCCCTGCGACGGCTCGCGCATCGCATCTTGATCACGAAGCCCGCGATCGATACCAGGCAGCCCAGCCTCGCGAACGACGAGTCGATGCGTCTCGGGAGAGGGGCTCACCGGCTCTTGCCCGGTGACAGTGAACGTCGCAGCAATCAACGTAAACGACAGCGCGACTCGCGCGCGTCGGTACACAACGAATTGAGGCATCAACGTGGTCCGGTCGCGGGGAGCGATCCTGGGCTGGCGTGGCCGATTCATCTTACTTTGAAGCGTGCTGCAGGTGCGGCCGAGTAGCTGTAGGGGCGGGGCTTGAGTCCCGCCCGTGGCGGCCCTGAAGGGCCGCCACTATGGAAAGTTCCAACGCACGTCTAGAGATACAGAAGCGGGTCGATCCCATAGGCGGCGGGATCGAGCGGTGCGACGATCGCGTGCGGGCCACGTGCCCCTTCATTCATTTCGCATAGATTGACGTCATACGGTTGCGGCAGCTTGATTCCCTGATCGTTCAGGATGACGCGCACTTTCGGCCGGTAGGGGTCTCCGGCATTGACGCGCAGCACTACACCGA
>JAIVJN010000373.1 GCA_020200025.1 Acidobacteriota bacterium
GCACGAGGCCGGTTATCCCTTCGCGTGCGGCGGCATCTTGCGCGAAGTAGCGGAAGCCGACACCTTGCACGTGACCGCTGATGAGAAATCGCCGCGCCACCCGCATCGAGGCATTCTAGCAGTGACACAAGGGGGTCAAGACAACACGAAGACCCCCAAGCCACGAAGGAGCTCGGGGCGGGCCCTAGAATTCTTCGTGGCCTTCGTGGACCTTTAAGACTAGGCGACCGGGTTGCTCTCGTGAGTCGTCAGAGCAACCCGGTTGCCTTGTCACTGCGGCGCCGGCGGCGTCGGCTTGGCGTTGGGGTCGACCGCTTCCACCTTCTCCCGTCGCAACGCGGCATTCAGTCGCGGCAGCTCCGTCTTGACCGTGGCGTTCAGGGCCCCAAGCTGCTTGTCGAGCTCGGCCGATAGCTCCTTGAACACCGCGTAGGTCTGATCGGTGGGACGATTGTCCGCACTTTCGATTACCCCCATCAAGGCGGCGATCTTGTTGTTCAACCGAATCGGATAGTTCAGCGGGTCCTGGCTGCTGCGGTTTCTCACTTGATAGATCTCTTCTTCGACGGCAGCCAGCGGCTTCAGCAGACCGTCGGCGATCCGCTGGATCTCGGCGCGGCGTCGTTCTGGCACTTTCTGCAGCCGCTCTGCGACCTGCTCGCGGATCCCGCGAATCTGAACGACGGCATTGTTCGCCGCAGCGACCCTGTCGCGCACCTGGATCGAGAGCTTGAACTGCTCCTGCAGGTGTTCCTCGGTGATGCCATCGGCCTTCAGTCGCGGATCGAGGCCGACGGTGAACTCGCGCGTTTCGCTCTGCCCGTTGGCGCTGACGCGCACGGCGTAGTTGGCGGGCGGAGCGGCGGGTCCCCGTTGCGGTTGTGCCGCCCACATGATCATGCCGGGGAACACCGGCGCGCCCTCGAAGCGCATGTCCCACGCAAACCGGTTCATGCCCTTGGCGGTGCCGACACGAGGAGGCCGGAAGCCGAAGAAGCCACCGCCTTCGCCCGGCTGCGGCTCCGGATCTTTCGGCGTGCCGGTGAAGCTGCGCAGCACGCCGCCTTGCGCATCGAGGAACTCGATGGTCACGGTTTCGGGCTGCGCGTTCAGGTAATAGTCGATCGTGACGTTGTTATCCAAGCCGCGCAGCGGGTCGATGGGCTCGAAGATGTGCAGCGCATCGTTCGTCAGTTGCGGGGTCGCCTGCCGCAGCACGCCGATGTCGTCGAGCACATAGAAACCGCGGCCGTGCGTGCCGATCACCAGGTCGCGCGCTTCGGACACGATGCCGTGCACCGGCGTGACCGGCAAATTGAGGCGCAGTGATTGCCAACCCGCGCCATCGTCGAACGAGACATACACGCCGGTCTCCGTGCCGGCATAGAGCAGTCCCTTGCGCGTGACGTCCTCGCGGATCACCCGCGCGAAGTCCGTCTCGGGAATGCCGGCGACGATCTTTGTCCACGTCTTGCCGAAGTCGGCCGTCTTGTAGATATACGGTTGGCGGTCACCTTGCTGATAGCGATTGGCCGCCAGATACGCCACGCCGTTCTGGTGCGGTGACGCTTCGATGAGGCTGATACGCGCGAACTCGGGGAGATCGGGAGGTGTCACCTTCTCCCAGTTCTTGCCGCCGTCACGCGTCACGTGTACCCAGCCGTCGTCGGAGCCGGTCCAGATGGTGTTCACGTCCTGCCGCGAGGGGGCCACGGTAAAGATCACGGCGTAGGTCTCGACGCCGGTTTGGTCCTTGGTGATCGGCCCACCTGACGCCTGCATTGTCTTGGGATCGGACCGCGCCAGGTTGGGGCTGATCTTCTCCCAGCTCTGACCGCCGTTGGTCGTCTTCCACAGATGTTGCGACGAGGCATACAGGACCTTTGCATCGACCGGCGAAAAGACGATGGGAAACGTCCACTGGAAACGCTCTTCGATGTCAATCGACGACCAGCCCATGGGGTTGTTGGGATAGATGTTGATCGCACGCTGCTGCCCGGTCTCGCGGTCCAGTCGACTCAGATAGCCGCCGTAGCTGCCGGCATAGAACACGTTCAGGTCGGCGGGGTCGGGAGCGATGTAGCCGCTCTCGCCGCCGCCCACGGCATAGAAGACCGGGGGAAGGCTGCCTTCGCCGGCGCCGGGGTTCGATTCGCTGCCGACACACGCCGTGCTGTTGTCTTGCTGTGCGCCGCAGACGTGATACGGCGTGTGCTTGGTGGTGAAAACGTTGTAGAACTGGCCGGTGGCGTAGGCCTGCCCCGACCATGACTCCGCGCCGTTGACGCTGACGTTTCCGCCCCCGTCGTTGGCTTGTACCATGCGCTTGTTGTCGTTGGGGGCAATCCACAGATCGTGATTGTCGCCGTGCGGCACGCGAATGGGGGCGCTCAACGTTTTTCCGCCGTCGGTCGACTTGTAGAACTGCACGTTGAGGAGATAGACGGTGTCTTTGTCGACCGGATCGGCTGTCACGTGCGTGTAATAGAAGGCGCGCTGCCTGACGTTGCGGTTGTCGTTGACCAGCTTCCACGTCGCTCCGGCATCGTCCGACACGTAGAGGCCCCCAGCGGCCTCGTTTTCAATGAGCGCATACACTCGATTGCCGTCGGCACCCGACACCGATACCCCAACCTTGCCCCACAGACCCGTCGGCAGCCCCTGATTCTTCGTCAGCTCGCTCCATGTATTGCCACCGTCGGTGGTCTTGAACAGGCCGCTTCCAGGTCCGCCGCTCTCCATGGACCACGGCGTGCGGTAGGCCTCCCAGAACGAGGCGTAGAGCACATCCGGATTCTTGGGATCCATCGACAGGTCGATTGCGCCGGTCTTGTTGTCGCGGAACAGCACCTTCTCCCACGTCTGGCCGCCGTCCTTCGACCGAAACACGCCTCGCTCGTCGTTGGGGCCATAGGTGTGGCCGAGCGCCGCCGCGTAGACCAGATCCGGGTTCTTCGGGTGCACGCGGATCTTGCTGATTACCTGCGTGTCCTTCAGCCCGACATGCGTCCAGGTCTTCCCCGCATCCGCCGTTTTGTAGATGCCATCACCCTGGATGATGTTGCCGCGGAAACACGCCTCGCCCATCGTGTCCGAAGTCTGTGCTCTTCCAGACGCCACCGCCGACGGCGCCGAAATAGTATTCGTTCGTACGTGCCGCGCTCCCCGCCACCGCGATCGAGCGACCGCCGCGAGCGGGCCCGACACTGCGCCATCGCATGGCGCTGTACAGGCTCGCGTCGATCAAGCCCGCGGTTTGTGCCTCGATGCGCACGTTGTCCAGTGTGGCGGCGCTGATGGTGAGGATGAGCAGGCCCATCCCCACGCGCGGGACGGTCGGTTTCAAATGTCTCATGTGACGCTACTCCGGGCGACTCGGCAGGCGATGAACGCCTTGCGGGTGAATCGCTGAATTGTATAACGGCTGCTCGGACAGCCACTTCTTGTCGGCAAAGCGCGAAGCCTCGAACGTCGGAGAGCGATACGTTCATCGGCGATTAGCGTCGCGATGCGAGCAGCACGGCGCCCACAGCATTCCAGGCCAGGGTACGAAGCTTGCGCACGAGGGCCATGGTCACGCCGACCATTGGGTCGAAACCCAACTGGCGCGCGACCAATGCGCTGCCCGCTTCGTCCACGCCCAACCGGTACGGGATGAACTTGAAAGCCACCACGATCAAGCGTCCCGCGCTCTCGAGCAAAAAGGCATCGATGAGCGACGCGCCACCGACAATCGGCAGCGCGCTCATCACGAGATACACCTCGGCGATGGCCGCGACGTGGAACAGGGCAAGCCAGCCGGCGATGCGCGCGAGTCGCCGGGTCGGCCAGGACAGCAACGCGTAGAAACGCTGCTCGACCTCGACAAGGCGGTCCGATGGAATGCGCGCGCGCTGGCCTATGCGGCTCGCCACGACCGCGAGGCGTGACAACACCGCGGGTCGCGTTCGCCCGGCCCAGACCCCTACGCTCAGCGCCAGCAGCGCTGCCAGCAGCACCACGTCGCCGCCGATTCGCACCGCAGGTGGGACTGGGGCTCGACGCAGGAAGACGACGGTTCCAGCACTGATGATGAGGAGCACTGACAGCGTGTAGAACACGTTGTCGGCCGCCACCGACGACACACCCGCCGCCGTCGAGAGGCGGCGCCGCACCAGGAGCACCTTCGCAGGCTCGCTGGCCAGCAGGCCAAGCGGCGTCACGTTGCCCAAGGCGTCCGCCGACAGTACGGCCGAAAAGGCGTCCGAAAATCGCAGGGCGCCCAGCTCGTCTTCGGCGCAGATCATCCAGCTTCGAGCCCGAGCGGCAAAGCGTATCCCGCCAAGTGCCACGACGGCGAGAAACCAGGCGCCGACGCTCGCCAGCCCGCGTCGAACCTCGTCGGCACCAACGCTGCGGATGATCGCGCCGAGGAGCAGCAGGCCGATGACTGCAGCAGCGAGCTGCCAGATGCGCGCGGACCAACCCTCGGACGACACGGCGTGGGAGTATGGCACGCTCTTCTACGGCAGACGGCAGGCGAGAGAAGACGAAGCAACCGGGTTGCTCTCGAGGATTGCGGAGAGCAACCCGGTTGCATTTGTCAGCGACTCGGCACTTTGCACCGAACAGGTGCGACAGGTGCTTCGGTCCTTAGGTACTCGGGTGCGGGTGCGACCGGTTCGGGTTACATTGTCAGCGGCTCTGCACTCTGCACTTTCCTGGAGCTCTCCGGGACCTACCGCCGCATGGTCGCCGGCGCACCGAGGTCTTGGAGCCGCCGCTTCATGCCGCGGAACGCGGCGGAGTCGCGCCGGCCACCCTGGCCGAGCCGCGCAGCCTGCTGGTCCAGTCGTGAGATCCGCTCGGCTGGAGCAGGATGCGACGAGAAGAACACGGCCACCGAGCTTGGGTTGCGCCGTTGCTGAGCGCGCAGCTCCTGCATGAACTCTGCGGCGCCTCGTGTGTCGAAACCCGCCCGGCGCATGTACTGAAGGCCCGCGGCATCGGCTTCGCGCTCATCGTCGCGACTGAACTTGGCCATGGTGCTCTGCGCCGCGAGCGACGCGCCGATCTGGGCGATCTGGCTCTTCCGCCCGTCGCCGAGGAGCGCCCCGAGCACGCCCAGCCCCACGTTGGCGATCGTGCCGTTCGTGATCTGGTCGGCCGCATGGCGCTTCGCGATGTGCGCGATCTCGTGCGCGAGGACGCTCGCAAGCTGCGCCTCGTTCTGCGCGGCGCTGAGCGCGCCGCGGTGCACCCACACCGGCCCGCCCGGCAGCGCAAAGGCATTGACCTCGCCGTAGTTGGCCACGTCGAAGCTATACGGGTAGCGCGGACCATCGGCGTGGGCGGCCAACGTGCGTCCCAAGCCGCGCACGTAGCGCAGCACGGTTGCGTCGCCCACTTCGGGCGTCTGCTGCTTGACCTGCGCGTTCGCCTGCCGACCGAGCGCGATCTCGTCGTTCACCGAGACGAGGCGGAGTGCGCCGCTCGTGGGCGCACTCCATAGGGCGAGCGCGATGAGTACCGCCGCAGAGCGCAAATGACGATGCCGTGATCGGGAGGAAGTCGCCATGATGGGGAAGACATCAAGGGGTGTACCAATCGTGAGCGGGCGAAACGGCGGTCTTGCGGGCGCCCTTGCGGCCGCACGCACCTGCTGCCCTCTAGAGAGTACGCAGGAGCACCCTTCGCCTCCGTCACCCGGGCTGAAAGCCCCATCCTCGGAGACGGCGCCTGAGCCCGCCTTGGCGAGAAAAAAGCCCGCCGGACCGGGCGGGCTTGAAGCACACGAGGCGTCTTTGGCGAAGAAGGCTGACGTGTGTGGCGAAGAAGGCAAGTCGGAGCGCGGCCGCGCTCCTCCCGACGATCGTATACCAGGCCCTCCCCCGCGGCCACCGCCGAATCCAGAATTCTTTGCACGACGCAAGTTGTTGAATCCAGATGGTTTATACGCTCGTAATCTAGCGGCCCGACGAGCGTGAATCGAGCTCATCCCAACGGGCGTAGGCGGCGCGGAGGGCGTCGCTCAGCTCGGCAAGCCGCGCGAGCGCCCTGGCCACCGCGTCGGCGCCTGCCTTATAGAAGTCTGGCGCGCCCGTTTCGGCGTTGAGCCGTGCTTGCTCGACCTCGAGCTGATCGATCGTCGCCGGCAATTGCTCGAGCTCGCGGGTCTCGTGATACGAGAGTCGCTTGCGCGGCGATCCTTCGGACACGATGGTCGCGCGGTCGCGGGTCTGGGGCGTGGCCGGCACCTCGACCGGGTCGCCGCTCGTGCGTCGAGCCGGCGGGGAATCGCCCTTCTGCCGAAGCCAATCCTCGTAGCCGCCGACATATTCCTGCACACGGCCGCGACCCTCGAACGCGATGGTGCTCGTGACGACGTTATCGAGGAACAAGCGGTCGTGGCTGACGAGAAGCAGCGTACCGGCCCAGTCCACGAGCTGTGCTTCGAGAAGCTCGAGCGTCTCGAGATCGAGGTCGTTGGTTGGCTCGTCGAGCACAAGCACATTGGCAGGACGGGTGAAAAGGCGAGCCAGTAATAACCGATTGCGCTCGCCTCCCGACAGCGCCTTGACGGGCGACCGGGCGCGTTCGGGCGAGAACAGGAAGTCGCTCAGATAGCCGTGAACGTGGCGCGAATGGCCGTTGACGGTGACCGTGTCGTTGCCTTCGCCCAGCGTTTCGAAGACGGTGGCCTCAGGATTCAATTGCTCTCGCTGCTGATCGTAGTAGGCCACCGCCACGTTGGTCCCGCGTCGAACCTCCCCACGGTCGGGTGGAAGCTCGCCAACGAGCAATCGCAGCAGCGTCGTCTTACCCGAGCCGTTCGGCCCGATGAGGCCGATCCGATCGCCCCGCATGATGCGCGTGGAGAAGCCGCGGACGATGGGCCTGTCGCCGAATGCTTTGCTGATGTCGTCGGCTTCGAATACGAGGCGCCCCGAGACGTCCGCCTGCTCGATCTGGAGCCGGACCGTAGCAACCGGCGAACGCCGCCCCGCGCGCTCTGCCCGCATGGCCACGAGTGCTCGCACCCGTCCTTCATCCCGGGTTCTTCGCGCCTTGATGCCCTGGCGGAGCCAGGCCTCCTCGCCGGCCAGCCGCTTGTCGGCCTTCCCGGCGCGGACGGCTTCGCTTGCGAGCCACTCGCGCTTCTTGCGCAGGAACGTGGAGTAATCGCCCGGCCACGATGTCAGCCGCCCGCGATCGAGCTCGACGATTCTCGTGGCCACGCGCTGCAGAAACGCACGGTCATGCGTGACGAAGACGACGGCGCCCGGATAGTCGATGAGCAGCGTCTCGAGCCACACGATGGCATCGATGTCGAGGTGGTTGGTCGGCTCGTCGAGCAGGAGCACCTCAGGCTCTCCAACCAGCGCACGCGCCAGGAGCACCCGGCGCCGCCAGCCGCCGGACAGCGTGTCCACAGGCGTGTCCGCGTCGAGATTCAGATGCGAGAGCACGAGCTCGACCCGTTGTTCGACCTGCCAGCCGCCCTTCTCCTCGAGCTCGTGCTGGAGGCGTC
>JAIVJN010000262.1 GCA_020200025.1 Acidobacteriota bacterium
AGAGAGCGCAGCTCGGTGGCTGCGGGCCGCTTCACCTTCCCCGGCTGACGCCGAGTGGTATGTCGAAGCGGCACTCTCTCATTCACAGTGGCGGGACCGCGCCGGATTCGCACCGGACTTCCCTATTAGCCCCTCGTGGGCACCCAAGCGGCGACTGTTATACCACAGGCGGATTCATGGCGAGCTCGTGGTCACGGCGACCGACGACTTTCGATGTTCAATAGCGAAGCGCGTACTGCAGCTTCACCAGCAACTGGTTCGAGCAGTCGTCGCCGCGCTCAGCGAGTAGGCCAAGGCTGACCCCAGCACGCTCGTCGACGCCCAGCGGCGGACATTCACTGCTGACTGGTCGGAGCCTTTCCGAGCAGGTCGACGGCAGCGCGCACGCCCTGCGCCAACTTGGCGGCTGGGCCCGTGCCGTAGTAGTGAAGGAAGATGACGATCGGCTTGACGTCGGTCATGTGGTGATGGATGGCGACGATGTCGAGGCCGTTGGCGCGGAGCGCCTTGAGGACCGGTGTCACCTCGTGCTCGAGCATGGCGACATCGCCCGCCACCATCGCGTCGGCATCACTTCCGGCGAAAGCCGCCCAGGTGTTGAGGCCCATTCGAGCATTGATGACGGCGCCATGCTCCCGCACGTTGATGTCGGGCCGCCCGATCGTGATCTTGTAGACGGGCCCGGTTTGCTCGCCTTGGTGGCCGATGATTTTGGCGAGCGCCGCGCCATCGACGGTGGCGGACGGTGGGGGCGATGCAGGCGTCGCGGCCGGCTGCGCGCGTTTCGCCCCCTGGTCGATTAGGTCGAGGGCCGGCTTCACGCGACTGGTCAACTCCGCTGCGCTGCCCGTGCCGTGCACATGCATGTAGAAGATGCGCGGCTGCTCCCAGAAGAAGTGATTGTGAAGCGCCGTCACGTCGAGCCCATTCTGCAGCAGCGCTGACATGACAGGATTGACTTCGTCCTCGGTCAGGACGAGATCACCCATCAGCACGTCTGCGCCGTGGTCGCCCTTCGTCAGCGCCACCCAGCCGCCGAATCCGAATGGCGTCGGCGCCGGACGCTGACGGATCGTCACCCGCACATCATTTCGCGGGATGTTCACTTTCAGGACGCCGTCCTTGAAATCGCCCGTCTTGCCGAGCGTGGACAGCACGCTCTTGTACTCCGCTGGCATTTCCTGTGCGGTCATCGTGTCGCCTGCCAGGACCGTCACGGCACATACCGCGGTCGTCGCAACGTATCTCATCCACACCATGGCGCGTCTCCACATTCACGTTGCCCCGTCGTAACACTTCTCTTATACTCTGAAACCAACGTTACGTGGTCAAGCACTTTCCCGAACCACGATCGGTCGAGCTCAGCAGTCTAAACCGACGATGACGGCTCGCCCCAAGACAGCGGGTAGGGCGGCTTCCGCGATCCTCGCGCCGCCGGGAGCGCGACGCTGGCTGCTCTTCGTCCACCAGCTCCCGTCGCATCCATCGAACCTGCGGGTCCGCACCTGGCGCCGGTTGCAGCAACTCGGCGCTCTTCCCATCAAGCAGGCGGTCTACGTGCTGCCCGACAGTCCGGCGGCTCGTGAGGACTTCGAGTGGCTGAAAACCGAGGTCAACGCCGCCGGCGGCGACGCCAGCGTGTTCTCGGCCGACCACGTCGATGCCTGGTCGGACAACGGGCTGATCGAGGAGTTCAGGCGGTCGCGGCAGGAGGCCTACTCCGCACTCGCCCACGATATCGAAAAGGTGCTGAAACGTACGACGAGCGTTCGGCGGCCTCGCGGCACCCGTGCGCCGGCGGCCCGCCGTCTGCTCGAGGTCTTTGGCGAGCGGCTGACGGCCATCCAGGGGACGGATTTCTTCGGGAGCGCCGGGCGCGATCGGGTCACGACGTTACTGACACAGCTCAAAGAACGGGCTTCAGATCCGGGCCGTCCGACCGTGTCCTCCAAGGCCGCCGGCCCGGCCGATCCGAACAGGTACCGCGGACGTTTCTGGGTGACCCGTCCGCGGCCTGGTGTCGATCGCATGGCTTCGGCGTGGCTGATCCGGCGCTTCATCGATCCCGAGGCGCGCTTCGGCTTTGCCGCGGACCGAGACGCGGTTCGGGAAGACGCGATTCCGTTCGACATGTTTGGCGTCGACTTCAGTCATCAGGGCGAGGGCTGCACCTTCGAAACCCTGTGTACGGTCTTCGCGATCCAAGAATCCGCAGTCGCGCGGCTGGCGGCGATCGTCCACGACCTCGACCTCAAGGACGGGCGCTTCGGCGCAGCGGAAGCGCCGACGCTCGGCACACTGATCGATGGGCTCCAACTGGCGTATGCCGATGACGAGGCGCTCCTCGCACAGGGCATGGCGTTGTTCGACGCGCTGTATCGAGCGTTCGAGCGGTCGGCGAGGTCGCCCGGACCACGCCCATGGGCGCGGTCGCGAAAACGACCCGCGTCGGGAAGCCGCAAGCCCGCGCGGCGGCGACGCGTGCCTTAGCAGCCCGTGGTGAAACTCCCGACGCATTCGACCGGTGAGCCATCCCCGCGGGCTGCGTTGCTCCTTCTTCAAATATGGGCCGATATTCTCAGTCGTCGCGCCTTGCCCGCGGGGCGTCTCACCGGTCTCGGTGCTCGCCGGGACTTCGGTTGCTGGGGACCTCGCCAGCGCTGCGGCTCGACCTGCCCTCATCCGTCTGTGTGCGGCCGGATTCGTGGCGTACTGCAGTTACTCGATTTGTCGGACGCCGCTGCGGCCCCTCTACGCGCGCGAGCTGGGTGCCGGCCCGTCGCTCATCGGGTTGGTGATGGGGGCCTCCACGCTCACCGGCATTGTCGTGAAGCTGCCGGCCGGCGCCTTATCTGACATTCTCGGGCGGCGTCGGTTGCTCATGGCTGGGGCGCTCGTGTTCGCGAGCGTGCCGTTCACGTACCTGGCCGCATCCACGCTCGCGCTGCTGATCCTGTTGCGGTTCGCGCACGGCAGCGCGACGGCCATCTTCGGGCCGGTGGCCTCGGCCAGTCTCTCCGACATGGCACCCCCGGGAAGCCGCGGCGCATGGCTCAGCACGTACTCGACCGCGCAGGGCGCGGGACAGGCGCTGGGGCCTGTGCTGTGTTGAACGGTACCCTCAGCGCCTTCCTTCCGCTCTACGGCCGCGAGGTGCTGGGGTTGACCGTGACACAACTGGGATGGCTGTTTGGCGTTCAAACGCTCACGACGCTCGCGGTTCGCCCGGCCATCGGTTTCGCCTCGGATCGCGCGGGGCGCCGCTGGATCATCGCGACCGGCTTGGTGGCGTGCGGCGCCGCCGTCATCGCGGTCTCACTGGCGACGACCGTGTCGGGCATCGTGACGGCGATCGTGGCCTACGCTGCCGGCGTGGCGACCACCACCACCGCGACCAGCGCCTACATCACTGACGTGACACGACGCGGGCGCTACGGGGCGGCACACGGCGTCTTCGGTACGATTTACGACGTCGGCGATGCCCTCGGTCCGATCCTGGCGGGGGTGCTCGTAGCGGCGGTGGGGTATGCGCGCATGTTTCAGGTGATGGCGGCGATTGCGCTCGCCGTGGCGGTGGCGTTCGTCGTGGCCTCGAGGGGCGCCACTCGTGCGGTAGCGCAGCGCACGTGAGACTCGGCTGGAGTCGGAGACGCTCATGCGGATATCCAGTGTCGTCGTCGCGGTTGTTGTTCTTGGCATGACGCTCGTGATCTCCGGAGCCACGCGGAAGGTGAACTTCTCCGGTGATGCCATCGGACAGCCCCCCAAGGGGTTCGAATTCGGCCATAGCGCGAAGACGAGGACGCGCAATCGAGAACATCCCACCGGCTGGCGAGCGCGCGAAACGTATGTCATACGCGGGCCCGACGAGCTTGAAGAGGTGTGCGGCATCAGAATCGGAGCCGCAATCCGCCATTGACGTTGCCGCCGTCGAGCGGCGCCCACGCGTCGACGGTCCACCGACCGTCTCTCGCCCGCGTGGGGCGAAGCAGCGGATCCCAGTGCGTTTGCCGCACGCCCGTAGGTTCTCTCCATTGACGAACAACCGCACGCGTCCGAGCTGCTTCTCCGCCAGCAGCCGAAGAATCATTTACGGTTCACTCACCGCCCGATACGGGTTCCCTTCCAGGCTCTGTCGTCCCGTGTAGTACCACTCGATCCCGGCGCGCCCCACGTCCTCTGCTTCCCACACCCCGACGATGCCCGCGCTGTGACGCGGAGTCAGGGGAACGTCTTGCTCGAGCGCATCCACGGTTTCGCGCGCTCGCACGTAGGTATAGATTTGCACTGGTGCGCAGAATCGCATGCGACCGCCTGTGGTTCGCGCAGGGAGTAGCCGATAAGCCGTCGAGCCCATCTTCGAACCACCCATGAGCACTCTGCCCACCGTCACCATCGTCGCCCTGTTGCTCGCGCCGGCATTGTTTGCGGCGCAGGAGCACAGCCGGCTCACGGGCCGCGTCACCGATGAATCGGGCGGTGCGCTGCCGGGCGTCACCGTCAGCGTGATGTCGCCACGGCTCGACGAGCCCCGCAGCGTCGTGACCGACGATGTCGGTCGATATCTGTTCGCGACGCTGCCACCCGACAGCTATGCGGTGAAGTTCGCCATGTCCGGCTTCGAGGCGGTGACGACACCGCACATCGAGCTGCGGGCGGGCGAGATGCTCGTGGTCGATCGGCAGCTCGATCTGGCGCCGCTCACCGAAACCGTGACCGTCCTCGGCAGCGTGCCGGCTGCGCCCGAGCCGACGCCGGCGGACCCACCGCCCCCCCTGCGGCCGCGACCTCAGATTGTGCCTGTTGCGAAAGAGGCGCTCGCCTCGGTGTGTGGCCCGGGCCGACCGACGTTCGACAACCTCGCCGTCGGCCACATTGTCGGTCATCGCGACGAGCCGACGCGCCAACTCTTTGGGGACGGCGACATCCTGATTCTCGACGTCGGCGCCGACCAGACTGTTATCTCTGGGCAGAACTTCGTCGTGCGCCGCCGCTTTCGCACCGACGACAAGACGGCGCCTGTCGAACAAGCCACCTACGGCGAGCACACGGCCGGGCTCATCCAGGTGGTCGAGACCAGCGCGGTCTCGTCGGTCGCCATGGTCGTCTACGCCTGCGACGAGCTCATGTCGGGCGACGATATCGAGCCGTTCGACGCCGTCCCCCAGCTTGCGGAGGGCGCGCGGGGCGCGCCGCAGTTCGACGAGCCGGCGCAGATCATCTTCGGCGATGAAGGACGGACGATCGGCGCGCCGCGGCAGTTGATGGTGATCGATCAGGGGGCGAATCAAGGAGTGGTACGTGGTCAGCGCCTGACGATCTTCCGGCGCCCACGCGACAGTCGCGGTGCGCGGTCGACGATCGGCGAGGGCATCGTGGTGGCGGTGCGGCTCGATGGTGCGACCATTCGTCTCGAGCGCACGAGCGACGCGGTTGCGGTAGGCGATCTCGTCGCCCTGCACCGCTAGCCGAGCCTCGCGCCGCTCGATCGCAAGCAGGGTCTTCGCGGTTGACACCGCGGCCCTCGCTCGGCAGCATTTCCGTCATCGAGCGCCGCTCGAGGATTGAGCGATGACTGCGAACCCGTCAAATACGGTTTGTCGGTTCTACTCCGCCGGCTGTCGGTGCTCACTGCTACCGGTGAGCCGCTCCTGTCTGAGCGCGGCGGCGCCCAGCATCCCGCCCATGCCCATCGATTCGACGGCGCTACTGGGGATGAGCATCAGCGCCCCCTTCTCCTTGAGGCCTTCGTAGAGCATGTTCATCGCCCGCAGGTGTAGCGCGGTTGGGTTGTCGTGGTACGACTTGGCCGCTTCTTGAAACGAATGCGCGATCTCCATCTCCGCTTGACCGAGGATGATGCGCGCTTGTTTCTCGCGTGCGGCTTGCGCTTCGCGCGACATCGCGTCCTGCAACGCGCCAGGAATCACGACATCGCGCATCTCGACCGAGGAGACCGTGACACCCCACGGGTTCGATCGCTGGTCGATCAGGTGCTGCAGCTCGGCCTCGATCTTCTCTCGGCCGCGCAGCAGATCAGTGAGGGTGGTCCGGCCAATGATGTCGCGCAGCCCGGTTTGCGCAGCCCAGCTCACCGCCTGCTCGTAGTCTTGCACTTCGAGCGCCGCCTTTTCCGCATCGTGCACCATCCAGAACAGGACCGCGTCAACATTCACCGGAACCGTATCGGAGGTGAGGGTCTGCTCGGCGGCGAAACTGGTCGTGATCGTCCGCTGATCGATCCACGAGGAGACGCGGTCGATGAAGGGCACGATCCAGAACAGCCCGGGCCCGCGCAAGCCGACGAAGCGGCCGAATCGTAGTACCACCGCTCGTTCCCATTGCTGCGCGATGCGCGGCCCTGGCATGAGCAAAAGGCCGACGAGAACCATCGCGACCGGGGCGATGCGGCTGTCCGTCGTCATGACGAGGACCCAGCCAAAGGCGGTGAAGCCGACGACAATGGCGATCGCGACAACGTTCAGGCGCGGCACGCTGACGCCGCCATCGTTCGAGCGACGACCGAAGGAAACCGAGTCCATTATGTGCCTCCGTGCTGATGTGCGGTGAGGGCTGCGGCCAGATCCGCGACGGTGAAGCCGGCTGCGTCGGCGTCGGCGAGCACGCGCGTGACGAAGGCGCGCAGCCGCCGTTCGTGCTCGCGCGGTGGCCGAGCCCGTTCGGGTGTGGTGCTGACGAACGAGCCGACGCCGCGTCGGGTCTCGATGACGCCGGCGCGCTCGAGCTCCGCATACACTCGGGCGACGGTATTGGCGTTGACGCGCAAGTCGACGGCGAGCTGACGGACGGTGGGGAGCTGATCGCCCGGGCGCAGGCGGGTCGTGGCGATGGCGGCCCGCAGTCCGCGCTCCACCTGCACGTATATCGGCGTCTTGTCACGCTGATCGACGGAGACCAGGCTCACAGCGTGATTGTATTATTGTACTAGTACAAGCAGTCAAGAAAAATGTGGCGGCACTGAAGGGCGTCTATCGGACCGAGGCGCTGGCTCGAGGCGCGGGGTTCGTCGGCAATCGAGAACGATCGCGCCCCATTCCGTCGCGATCGTCAGGACACTGCGGAATGGATCGATGGACGACAGGTCCCTGACAATCCGCGGGGACAAGCGCGCCATTCATCGTGCAAAGCGGCCAGGCGCGTCGAGCGGGCGAGCGGGTCCATGACGTCAATAGACCGCTCCCGAGATTCTTATATCGACTCGTCCATCGACCATCGACGGTCGTTCAGATCAATCTGCCCTCCACAATCCGGACATCTGCAATGGCTTGAACGCCCTACCGTCCCGCCTGCGTCGTCGTTCTCGTCTCTCGAGGCATCGCGAAGGCGATGTACTCGCCGGAGTAATTCCCCCCGCTGACGCCGACGACGATGAATTGACGACCATCGAGTGAATAGGTCATGGGGTGGCCCGTGACGGGCGCCGGGAGCTGGATCTCGCCTACTTGCGCGCCCGTCTGCTTGTCATACGCACGGAGCTTGGCGCCGCGCGGCTGACCGGGCATCTGCGTGAACTGCGGATCGCCGGCAACAACGACCGTCTTCGTGATGAGCACGCCGACGCTTCCGCTCTGACCCGTCTTCGGAATGTTCATGCCCTTGAGGAGCGGGTGATTGCGGATCGGGTCGGGCGTATCACCGTGCGGCACCTGGAACTTCAGCGTGCCGTTGCTGAGATCGATCGCCGCCAGCACGCCGTAGGGCGGTTTCACGATGGGCAGGCCTTCGAGCCCTTCGACCAAGGCACGGCGGCTGCTGGAGCCGGGGAAATTGGGGACGACGGCCGTACCCACAGCCGGCGCGCCACCCGGTCCGGGCGGCGCGGGACGTTCGGCCTGGAGACCGTAATTCGGTTCCGCCTCCCAACGCGGCAGCCGGTTCTTCGCCTGGTTCGTCGGGCTCACGCGGTTGAACTCTTCTTCGTCGTAGTGACCCACTGAGACAGCGGCATTGCCCGCTTGCGCGTAGAAGATGCCGGTCTCGATATCGAACCCGGCGCCCGGCCAGTTGACGCCGCCGCTCGTATTGGCGATGTTGATGGCGCCGAGCAGCTTCGAGTTGGGTCCGGTTGGCGGGACATACGGCGTCTGCTCCCAGCGAAACAGCTTCAAGTTCTTCAGCGCCTGCGCCCGCAGGGCGGGTGTGAAGTCGATCAGATCGTTTTCGCTGACGTGCGTGCGCGAGTAGGCCGGCGGCTTGCTCGGAATGGGCTGCGTGGGCGCCGTCTGCTCGAACTCCATGTCCGACTGCGGCACGGGCGTCTCCGGCATCGGCCAGATTGGCTGACCCGTAATCCGATCGAAGACGTAGAGCCACCCCTGCTTCGACGGGACGGCGACGAGCTTGCGCGGCTTGCCCTCGACGGCCGTGTCGATGAGGAGGGGCGCCGACGACATGTCGTGATCCCAGAGCGGATGGTGGACGAACTGGAAGTGCCACTTGCGCGCACCCGTCTTCAGGTCCACCGCTACCAGGCTTTCAGCGAACAGGTTGTCGCCTGGCCGGTTGCCCCCATACTCGTCGATGGTGGGCGTCTCCACGGGCAGATAGACGAGGCCAGCTTCGGGGTCGGCGGTAATCTGCGTCCACACGCCGTTGTTGCCGGTCCATTCCCAGGAGCCGTCCTTCCACGTGTCGTTGCCGAACTGACCGGGACCAGGAATGCCGTCGAAACGCCAGATGAGCTTGCCAGTGCGTACGTCGTAGGCCCTGACCAGGCCCTTGGCGTTGGTGCTGTAGAGATAGCCGAGCCCTTCGAACATCGACGAGCCGACAATCACCATGTCGTTGACGATGGTCGGCGTCGAGTGCAGGCCGATTTCTCCCTTTTCGAGGTCGATCTGCTTGTCCTTGCCGATGATCACCCCGACCTTCAAATCGACGACGCCCTTGGTGCCGAAGGACGGGACGACCTGCCCGGTCTTTGCGTCGAGCGACACCAGGCGATAGCCGGTGGTGACATAGAGGATGCGCTCGTCACCCTTGCCGTCGGTCCAGTAGGACAACCCGCGACCGGAAAGCTGCCGCGGCGCCCAGCGCGTCGCCCGCTCGCCTTCGTCCATGCTGTACATCCACTTTTGCTCGCCAGTCTTGGGATCGAGCGCAATCACGGCGCGGCGCGTTCCAGCCGTCGTGTAGAGCGTGCCCTTGACCATGAGCGGCGTGCCTTCGAGCTTGCTTTCCGGGCGCGGGCCAAGGTTGTCGGTCTTGAACCGCCAGGCCACCTCGAGCTTGCTGAAGTTGCCGGCGTTGATCTGGTCGAGCGGCGAGTACTTGCTGCCGCGCAAGTCTGCGGTATACATGGGCCACTCGCCGTTGGCGGTGCTCGGCATGGGACCGCTCTGCCCGGACACGCGGGGCGTCACCCACACGAGTCCAGCCACGAGTAGGGCCACGACCGGGGCGAGGCGAGATGCGATGCGCTTCATGTTTCAACTCCTGGCCATCACTCGGACGTCGAAGGTCCGGCGCGTGTCGCCCCGGATTGGTGGGCGATCATAGCGCGCCCGAGCGCTTAATGCGAACGTGAATTCGTCCGCTCGGACGCGCCAATCGACGGCGCAAAAGCAGACGGCAAGTGGCACGCCTTCGCTCGCTCATGCACCCGCGAGCTCCGCCGGGTCCACCGACCAGCCTCCGCTAAAGCTGCCGCGGTCCGCCGAAACCTCGGCGAAGGCGGAAGCGGCCTGCGGCCGCGAAGGCGGACAGGCCTGGGAGCCTTCGGAGCGGCCCTGTCAAGGCCACGACCGTCCATCGGACCGCGTTACGCAGGCGCGTCTGGTTCGCCAGCGTGAGCTCGACCTGGAGCACATGGTCACCAGGCGTCAGAAGGCCGCGAGGGAACGCGCAGCGGAAGCTTTGTCCGCCGCCGACAATGGTCCCGGGCTGCATGCACTGCAGGAAGGCCTGTGTCACGTTGAGGCCATCGAGTGCCACGTAACCGGCAGTCAACGCGGCCGGAAGGCTCTGGACACCCAGGACGAGATCGAAGGCGCCTGTCCGGAACATGCGCCCCGAGTTGGGAACGATGCTGAGGCCCTGCGTGGCGACCGGCTCGGCGAAGAGGAAATCATCCATGACGGCGAGGTCGAGCGGGGCGACCTCGCCGGGCGCGGGCGCCGCGTTCCCGCTGACGATGCGTACGCAGGACGTTCGAGTTGAGCGCCGTGAAGATCCGGGGCACGCTGAAGGCCGCAAAGAGCATCGGGTAGGTCCGTCATTACGAAACGCAGTACTTAGTGCGCGAGATCGTCGCTCCGTCGGTGGTTCCCATTCAACAGCGAGCCGTAATGATGCGGTAAGGATCTGCGGACGGGAGACGGCAGGCGGGAGGCGGCGGGCGGGAGACAGGCAGACGGCAGAGGCGGCATTTGGCACATTCCACATCCTCGCGGTCGACGAGCGCACGGTGGTTCCTCGGACTCGCGGCCACGCTCCTCATCTCATTGACCGTGTGGTGGACCGAGCGCCAGCCCGGCACGCCTCCTCGCGATGCCGGCTGGGAGGCCGACGCGTTCGTGCTCGCCGGCGACGGCATCGCCGGCATGCGCGACGATCAGGCGAGCCGCGCGCGCTTCTCGGAACCATTCGGCGTGGCCGTGTCCGGCGATGGAACGGTGTATGTCACCGACGCCGGCGAGGCGCAGCGCATCCGGGGCATCTCGCCCGACGGCCGCGTCTTCACCGTGGCCGGCGGCCGTCTCGGCTTTGCCGACGGCGTCGGACAGGCCGCGCGGTTCAACACCCCGTCCGGTTTGGCTATCGATCGGAACGGCACGCTCTACGTCGCCGACACGGCGAATAACGTCATCCGACGCATCGCTCGCGACGGCCGCGTCGCGACGCTCGCCGGCGACGGGAGCGCCGGTCACCGCGACGGCGCCGCCCACGAGGCGCGGTTCAATGGACCAATCGGCGTCGCCGTGGACGCCAGCGGTCGCGTGATCGTCGCCGACACCTACAACGACCGCATCCGTGCGATTCACCCCGATGGCACGGTCAGCACGCTCGCCGGGGGCGACGCGCCCGGCGCCGTCGACGGCGTGCGGTCCGAGGCGCGCTTCGACACGCCGAGCGGCGTAGCCGTCGGCAGGTCCGGGACGATTCACGTCGCCGATACCGGCAACGGACTGTTGCGCGCCGTCGACCTCCAAGGCCGCGTCACCACCCGCGCTTGGTCCGGAGCAGACGGCGTGTCCCGTCCACTCGCCGTCGCGACCGGCCCGGCCGACGAGGTCTACGTCACCGACGAGCGTGGGCGCATTGCGGAGGTGCGAGCGGATGGGGCGACGCGCACCCTCGCCGGATCGGGACCCGGCTTTCGTGACGGACCGGGGGGCGAAGCCCGGTTCCGCCATCCGTCCGGCGTCGCCGTGATCACGCCGACGCGCCTCGTCGTCAGCGACACCGGCAATGCGCTGGTGCGCCTGGTGGCGCGTTCGGGACTCCAGATGCGCCCACCCGGGTCCCCGCTCATCGCACCTCGCTTCGATATCGCGTCGTTTGCGTGGCAGCCGCTGCTCTGGCCGCTCGCGCCACAAGAAGGTCCCTTCGAGATTGCCGGCACGCTCGGTGAGGTGCGCGGCAGCGAAGGCTCAGAGCGATTCCACGCCGGCGTCGACGTACGAATCGACGAGGGCACGCCGGTCTACGCGGTGCGCGACGGCGTCGTCGCGAGCGCGATCGCCACCGACGACTTCGGCTCGATCAACGAGTGGCTGCGTATCGGACCGATCAGCTACGTGCACGTTCGCGCCGGGCGAGGACGCCGTGGCGAGCTCTTCGATCGCGCGCGCTTCGTGCCGACCTACGATGCGGGCGGCGGGCTCGTGCGCATGCGAGTGAAGCGTGGCGCACCATTCAGCACCGGAGATATCGTCGGTACGGTCAACCCCTTCAACCATGTGCATCTGAACATCGGCTGGCCGGGTGAAGAGCAGAACCCGTTGCGCTTTCGCTTCCCGCAGTTCGAGGACCCGGTGCCGCCGACGATCGAGGCCGGCGGCGTACATCTGTATGACGACCGAGGCCGCCGCTTTCGCGCCCGGTTTCAAGGGCGCGTGGTCGTGTCTGGGCGCGTGCAGGTGGTTGTCGACGCCTGGGACCAGGCGAACGGCAATCGACCGAACCGTCGTCTTGGGCTGTACGATCTTGGCTACCAGGTGTTCGATCGCGACGGTTCCCCTGCACCGGGCTTCGAGACGATGCGCCACACGCTGCGCTTCGATCGATTGAGCGGGCAGCGGAATGCGGCCGCTCTCGTCTACGCCCCGGGTAGCGGCATCCCGTTCTACGGCCGTCGCCGCACCCGATTTCTCTATATCGTGACCAACACGTTCCGTGACGGCGTCGCGTCGCAACGCTTTTGGGATACCGCGGCGCTCATCCCCGGCGACTACGTGCTCCGTGTGTGGGCCGCCGACATCTACGGGAATGCGGCCGTGGCCAATCGCGACGTGGCGGTGATCGTCGTGTCGCCGCTGCCGGCGCCCGAGTAAACCGGCGCCGGGTTCGTGTTACAAGAAGGCGGGCAGGCGGCAAAGCGGAAGCGGCAGAGAGAAGGTTGAACGCGACCGCGCCGAACTTCTGCTGTCTGCACTCTGAACTCTGCACTCCGTGATCGGTCGCGCCTGATTGGGAGGGGCTACGCATCGATGAACTGGGCGCAAATCTACGACCCGCTGAACAACACGGCGCTCTCGACCCTCTGTGCCGCGATTCCGATTGTCGTTCTCCTGGGCACGCTGGGGTTCCTGCACGTGAAGGCGCATCTCGCAGCGCTACTCGGACTCGCTTCGGCGCTGGTGATGGCCATCGCGGTGTTCGGGATGCCGGCCGGTATCGCCTTCAGCACCGCCGCCTACGGGGCCACCTACGGTCTGCTGCCCATCGGCTGGATCATCCTCAATGTCATCTATCTCTATCAGCTCTCGAACGATCGCGGCGATTTCGCGGTGATGCGCGGCAGCATCACCGGGATCACGCGCGACCGGCGGCTGCAGCTGCTGCTCGTCGCCTTTTCCTTTGGCGCGTTCTTCGAAGGCGCGTCGGGATTCGGCACGCCGGTGGCCGTCACCGGAGCCATGCTCATCGGCCTCGGCTTTTCACCGCTCGCCGCATCCGGGCTGTCGCTCATCGCCAACACCGCTCCGGTCGCGTTCGGAGCGCTCGGCACGCCCCTCATCGCCCTGCAAGCGGTGACGGCGCTCGACTTGTACGATCTCAGCGCGATGGTGGGCCGGCAGCTCCCCATCTTCTCCATCATCGTGCCGTTTTGGCTCATCGCCGCTTTCGCCGGGCTGCGAGGCATGGCGGCCGTGTGGCCGGCGATTCTGGTGGCCGGTGTCTCGTTTGCCGTTCCGCAGTTTCTCATCTCGAACTTCCACGGTCCCTGGCTCGTCGACGTCGTCGCGGCGGTCGTTTCCATGGCCGCCCTCACGTTGTGGCTGCGTTTCTGGAAGCCGCGCGAGCTGTGGCAGCTCGAGGAAGACGCGACGACACAGGCTGTCGCGGCCGACAGGCGCTACACCTCGCGCGAGACGGTCCGGGCCTGGGTGCCGTGGCTGATTCTGAGCGTGCTGGTGTTCGTGTGGGGGCTGCCGCAGATTCGCGCCCTCATCGATGGCGCGTCGACGATTCGGGTCGCCTGGCCTGGCCTGCACAACGTGGTCAGCCGCGTACCTCCCGTGGTTGCCGCGGCGACACCCGAGCCGGCGATCTTCGTGTTCAACTGGCTGTCGGCGACCGGTTCGGGCATCCTCATTGCGGCGATCATCGCCGGTTTCACCATGGGATATTCGCCCAGGCAACTGGCCCGCACCTACTGGCGCACGCTGAAGCTGGTGCGGTTCTCGCTACTGACCATCGCGGCCATGCTGGCACTGGGCTATACGACGCGCTACTCGGGCATGGACGCCACGCTCGGCCTGACGTTCGCGCTCACAGGCGTCCTCTATCCGTTCTTCGGCACCATGCTCGGCTGGTTGGGCGTGGCGCTCACCGGCTCGGACACCTCGTCGAACGTGCTGTTTGGCAGCCTGCAGCGGATCACGGCGGAACAGCTCGATCTCAGCCCCACGCTGATGGCCGCCGCCAATAGCTCGGGCGGCGTCATGGGCAAGATGATCGACGCCCAGAGCATCGTCGTCGCCAGCACGGCCACGCGGTGGTACGGCCACGAAGGGGACATCCTGCGCTACGTGTTCCTGCACAGCATCGTGCTGGCGTGTCTCGTCAGCCTGCTCGTGCTGTTGCAGGCGTATGTCTTTCCGTTCACCGAGATGGTCGTGCGTTGATCGCGGACGACTCGTTCAATGTCCGAACTTGGTGCCGGCTGGCGCGGGCCACGCCTTGCAGGGCGTCGGCCAACTCTCGCACGGCCTGACGTCGTTGGTGCGTGTATAGGTGAGCGTGCTCACCTTGGTTTCGCTGCCGCTGGTCTTGGTCACCTCGATCGTCAGGATTCGACCGTCCGAGCTGAGCGCCAACATTTCTTTGACGCTCATCGAGACGCCCGACGCGTCTTGCTGCGTGCCTTCGCTGACGAGGGTGCGTCCGTCCGACTGCGATGTCATCGTGATGGATCCGCCCTGGCCGACGGGTGTGACGCTCTTGCCGCCCGGCGTGTACATCCGCGCGTGACCTTCGTTCATCTCGCTCTCGAGGACCACGGTGCCGTTCAACGCGTGCGTAATGTGAAGCGTCTCCGGCGCGCCGGTGGCAATCACACCGGCCAGGCCGGCGGGTTCAACCATGCGGCTTCGAGAGGGATCGAGCTTCCAGGTACCGGAAAAATTCGGACTCTGCCCCTGCGCGAGGACCGCCACGCCCGCCATCATCATCATCGCCGGCACACACAGCGTTGCGCGCGTCATGGTCCTCCCCCGAAGCAACCAGGTTGCTCTCGTGTGTCGCCCGAGCGACCCGGTTGGCCGTCACTACCGTGCGCCGACATCGAGCGCCACGATCTTCTCGCGATCGCGCGCGTAGAGGCGCGGCCCGACAAGTGTCGGCACGCTCCACGAGGTGGTGTCGAAAATCTTGGCTTGAGAGACGACCGTGACCGCTTCAGGCGTGAGCCTGGCCAACGCCAGATCGCCGTCTTCGTCGAGGATGATGGCTTTGCCGTCCGCATAGACGAGGCTCGCACGACCGAAACCGCGATACTGCCAGGCGGTCTTGCCGGTCTTGACGTCGAGGGCCGTCAGAAACGCCGGGCCAAAGTCGCCGGTTGTTCCGTAGATGTAGTCGCCCACGCGGACGGCGTTCAGGAACATGAACCGCACGCGATTGGTGAACCACAGCTCTTCTGCGACGGTCGCCTCGCCTTCCTGTCGCAGCCGTATGGCGCGGCTGCCGGCCTTGTACGCAGAGGAGACGAACAGGATATTGTCCGGACCCCACAGCGGCGTACTGCAATTGAGATCGTTGCCGGGGTCGTGGGGATGCGACCAGAGCACTTGACCTGTCTCGGGATCGAGGCCGTTGATGGTGCCGCCACCGAAGATGACCAACTGCGGGCGACCCGCAAGCTCGATCAAGATCGGCGGCGCCTCCGACGTCAGGAAGTCGCCGCTCTTCCAGGCGACGCGGCCGTCGCTTTGCCGAAAGGCCATCACCGATTGCCCCGGACCTCCAACGCTGCAGATGATCGTCTCTTTGAACGCGATGGGGCTGCACCCATAGCCGGTCTTCACAACCGGCCTGATGAGGAGCGGCGGCGAATTGAACGCCTTGACGAGATCGTGCGACCAGAGGACCTTGCCGGATCGCTTGTCGAAGGCAAAGAGCTCTCGGTTGGTGCCGATCGTGAAGACCCGATCGGCGACGACCAGCGGTGTCGAATGGGGACCGGCCCCGAAGCTGAAGTCCTGCAGCTTCGACGGATACTTGTGCTCCCAGATTGTCGACCCGGTCGTCGCGTCGAGCGCGATGACGAGCTCGTCGCCGTCCCATGGTCCCTGGCGTGTGCGACCGTTGCCGGGCCGGTACATCGTGAACAGACGGCCCTCGTCGGCCACAATGGCCGAATGGCCCGTCCCGAGGGCGCGGCTCCAAACCACTCGCGGACCGGCCTCCGGCCATTTCTCTGCCAACCCGGTCGCGTCGACGATGAAGTTGCGATTCGGGCCGCCCCACTGACGCCAAGCGCCAGCCGTCGGCTCGGTCGCAGGTGTCAGCGAAGGCCGCGTTGCGACGTCGCGTGCCGACGTGCGTCCGGGCCTCGGCGCTGAGGCTCGAGCGTCGAGCCGGCCTGGAGACAAGGCTGTGCCAGCGGCGAGCGCTCCCACGGTCGCTGCGGCCACGAGCGCTGTTCTGCACGCCAGTCGGGGAGTCAGGCCGATCGCTGCCAACACGTTTACCTCCGAGCGCCGCCGATTTTGTGTCCCGCGGCGATCAAGCGCAAGCTCATTCGTCCTGGGTCTCTGTGAGGTGAACATCGTAGGCTATCTCTGCCGGGCCCTGTCTCAGCCGCTCCACGCGGTGCACGAGTGGCACATATATAATCGAGTGCCCTGATCGTGTGCGTGGCGGCGAGCGCGGGTCTATCAGCCCGTGGTGAAAGTCCCGGCGAGCACCGAGACCGGTGAGAGCCCCTCGGGCAAGGCGCGACGACTGAGAATATCGGCCCATATTTGAAGAAGGAGCAACGCAGCCCGCGGGGATGGCTCACCGGTCGAATGCCGTCGGGACTTTCACCACGGGCTGCTATGGCCGCGATCTTCGGTCGCCTCGATTGAATGTCGCGTCAACCACGGGAGTCTTGGATGCGCAGTATCCGTGCAGTTCGCTTGCTGGCGTTGTCGGCGTTGCTTTCGCTCATCAGCCTCACCGGGTCGGCGCAGACGCCGCAGGCACCCGCCAAGCCCTTCGAGCCGCAGGTCGGACAGGCTGGAAAAGACGTGGTCTGGGTGCCCACACCACAGGCGCTGGTCGACAAAATGCTCGACATGGCGAAGGTCACTCCTGCGGACTATCTCATCGACCTCGGGTCGGGCGATGGTCGCACGGTGATCACGGCCGCCAAGCGCGGCGTTCGAGCGCTCGGCATCGAGTACAACCCGGACATGGTCGAGTTGTCGAAAGAGAACGCCGTCAAGGAGAAGGTGACCGACAAGGCGACGTTCATGAAGGCCGACCTTTTCGAGAGCGACTTCTCCAAGGCCACCGTGATCACCATGTTCCTGCTGCCGTCCATCAACATGAAGCTGCGGCCGCAACTCCTGAACCTCAAGCCCGGCACCCGCATCGTCTCCAACTCGTTCACGATGGAAGACTGGCAGGCGGACGAGACGGCGACGGTCACGGAAGGCTGCCCGAATTGGTGCACGGCTCATTTTTGGCTCGTGCCCGCCAAGGTCGAGGGTTCGTGGCAGCTCGACAAGGGCGGCGAGCTCCAGCTCACGCAGCAGTTCCAGATGGTGTCCGGGTCGCTCGCGTCCACTTCGATCAGCAACGGACGCTTGCGCGGCGAGGACATCACGTTCAGCGTCGGCAATGCCGCCTACACCGGCCGCGTCGAGGGCAACGTGATGAAGGGCAGTATCAAGGGTGGGAGCGGCGGCACCTGGACGGCCACACGCCGTCAGGCGTCTAACCCCTAGGCTTTTCATGACTTCGGCGGGTGGCCAGGCCACCGTCGATGACATTCTTTTACGTCGCTCCGCGGCTCCCGACCCCGACATCGGGTGTATATTGATCGATCGCGGGGGTCGCGGGATGAAGGGTGCGAATTGGGCGTTCCTGGGCACAGCGGTTTTGTGCCTGGGTTTCACGGCAGACGGCGCCGTCGCAGACCGCTCGCTGCTGGCTTCCGGCGGCGGCCGTGCACCTGCGCGCGCGGCGCAGCCGACGAGCACCGACGCCGCACAGGGTGGCGCTCAGGTGTTTCGTCCTCGAACAGCGCGAGCCACACGGGCGCCGGCGACCGGTCCCGGCGCGACAGCGCAGAAGCCGCGCCGCGAGACAGCTTCTACCCCGATCGCGCCGGCCTCGTCGCACGATCACAACGCCGTGCTCAAGCGCTACTGCGTCCAGTGTCATAACGACAAGCGGCAGTCCGGCAGCTTGTCGCTCGAGTCCTTCGACGTGACCCAGGCTGCCGACCGGGCGGCCGCGATGCCGGGACGTGGCTGCCACTCGATCAGAAGAGCGCCAACTTCGACAACATCGCGGACGCGCAAGCGCTCTCGCCGACGTTGCTCGAAGCGTATCTGAACGCCGCGAGCGCCATCAGCCGCATGGCCATCGGCGACAGACATGCCGCTCCCATGGATCAGACCTATACCAGTCCGACGTATCTCTCACAGCATCCGTGGGACCATGTCGAAGGCGCTCCCTACGGGACGCGAGGCGGTATCGTCGTGGACCATGTCTTCCCCGCCGACGGCGAATACGTCTTCGAGCTGTCGTTCGTCGCGGGCGATAACGCGCGCTTCGAGGACGTCGACATCTCGATCAACGGCGAACGCGCGTCGCTGTTGCCCTACGAGAACATGCCCTCGGCGGCGGCCGATGGCAGCGGCCGCGCCAACATGCGGACCGAACCCGTCGTGGTGCGCGCCGGGCAGCATCGCGTGGCGGCGGCGTTCGTGCGCCGCCTCGACGGCCCCTACGAAGATCTCATTCGCCCCCATGACTGGTCGTTTGCCGGCGGCGGAGCTGGCGGTGGCGGGATCACGACGCTGCCCCATCTACGGGATCTGATCGTCAGCGGCCCCTATCGGCCGACCGGCGTATCCGAGACCCCGACCCGCCAGAAGCTTTTCACCTGCCGGCCCACGCTGCAAGAAGAAGAGGGGCCCTGCGCCCGGCAGATCATCACGCGCCTTGGCGGCGAGGCCTATCGGCGATCGCTGACCGAGAGCGAAGTGGACCGCCTGATGCCCTTCTATGAGGCGGGCGCCGAGAACGGCGGGTTCGATAGCGGCATTCGCAGCGCGCTCGAAGCGATCCTGGCCAGCCCCTATTTCATCTTCCGGCTCGAGCGACAGCCCGATGCGGTCAAACCCGGCGCTACCTATCGGATCGCCGACGTCGATCTCGCCTCACGGCTCTCCTTCTTCCTATGGGGCACCGCTCCCGACAAAGAGCTTCTGACGGTCGCCGAGCAAGGCAAGCTGTCCGACCGTGCGGCTCTCGAACGGCAGGTTCGCCGAATGCTGGCCGATCCCCGTTCCGAAGCGTTGAGCACGCGATTCGCCGCCCAGTGGCTGCGACTCCAGGACGTCGACAAGGTGCATCCAGATCCGAACTTCTTCCCGAATTTCGACGAGAATCTGGCCGCGGCGATGCGCCGCGAGACCGAGCTCTTCTTCGACAGCCTGGTGCGGGACGATCGCAGCCTGCTCGACCTCTTTCAGGCGGACTACACCTTCGTCAACGAACGGTTGGCGCGACATTACGGGATTGCCGGCGTCTCGGGCAGTCAGTTCAGACGCGTGCAATATCCGGACGAGACGCGGCGCGGCCTGCTCGGTCAAGGCAGCATCCTCGTTCAAACCTCGCTCGCCAACCGAACTTCGCCCGTCTTGCGTGGGAAGTGGGTCATGGAGGTGCTGCTCGGCACCCCGCCTCCGCCTCCGCCGCCAGACATCCCGGCCCTGGAAGAGACCGCCGAGGCCGTGGGCGGGAAGCTCCTGACCACGCGTGAGCGGATGGAGATGCACCGCGCGAATCCGACGTGC
>JAIVJN010000374.1 GCA_020200025.1 Acidobacteriota bacterium
CCGTACATCAAGGCCCCTCCGAACGCCACCGCCCAGACCGCGGCGATGCCCCGATGCTCGGGCGACACGCGCCATGCGAGCACCAGCAGCGCGAATGGCATCGCCAGAAGGATGGGGGTGGAGAACGGAACGAGCCACACGAGCACCCGCTCGAACAGCGATAGCCGGGTTTCAGCGGGTCCGTAACCGGCGACGCTGATGCTGTTGGCGAAGTCGTCGAGAACACCCGAGAGCGCGAGGGGCACGAATCCCAGCGCCACGAGCACGACGAAGCTGATGCTCCACTCTCTCACCGGGTGCGCTGCACGCTCGGCACCGCCGGTCGAAGGGCCAGCGCTGTGGCTCACCGCTAAGAGAAGCGCGGGGAGCAGCACGATCGTGTGCGGGCGCACGATCACCGCCGATGCCATCGCCAGGGCCGAAGCGAGGCGCGCTGCTCGGTGCGGCGACACTTGCACGAGCAGCAATCCGATCAGGGCGAACAGAGGGCCGTGCCAGTCCCGTTGTGCCGTCTGTGTGAAGTCCAGTCGCAGGTAATAGGACAAGACAGCCGCACACCCGACGAGCCCGGGCGTCGCCGTCTCGAAGCGCCGCCGGCTCCACAACACCAGCATCAGGCCGAAGAGAAGAAGCAGCGCGAGGTCGACGACGTAGAGCGCCGCGGTGTTGGCCCAACCAACCGTGCGCCCCAGGATCCAGAACAGATAGATCGTGCCGGGAAAATTGTTCGAAACGAGGTCTCGGTAGGGCAGCTCGCCGACGTCCCAGGCGTGCGCCATCGTCGCGAAGACATCGTGGTCCGCCCACATCGGCCACGTGAGATAGTGTGGAGCCCACGTGACCAACTGCCACGCGCAGAGGGTGGCGAGGCCGGTGAGCAAAGGAACGCCGAGCAGCCATGCTGCAATCCGGTCGACCGTTTGACTCTGCAATCAGAGCTCCTCGACTTCGGTCGAACCGTAAACAGCGGCGTGGTCGGCTCAACGACGCGTCTCGCAGGCATTGCGCCTGCCGTGCTGCGTGTCTATACGTTCTTACAAGCGTTCGCCATGTTGGTCAGCGCCGTCTCCACCAACTTGCGGGACGTGGCGATATTCATCCGCATGTGGCCGGCGCCGCCGTAGCCATAGGACGCGCCCTGATTCATCTGTACCTTGGCATGCTTGACGAAAAATCGCTCGACCATCGTCTCCGGCGTCACCGCTGCGGTCTGCGGGCTCCGGCTCTTGTTGGCGTCGGCCGCCAGTCGCTGTGCATCGATCTTGTCGGCGAGGCTGGTCACGTCGAGCCAGGCGAGGTAGGTGCCCTGGGGTTTGGTGACCTTCGCGAGCGGCATGTTCGCGCTGACGAACTTCTCCACGAAGTCGTGGTTACCCTCGATGTAGGCCACGACCTGGTCGAGCCACTCCTCGCCCTCATTGTAGGCTGCCTGAGAGGCGACGACACCCAGCGTATTGAGCTCCTGCCGATGGCCGGTGGCTTTCACTCTGGCCATGTAGTCGGCATTGGTCGAGAACATGTAGGCCACTTTGGTGGCCGCCAGGTTGAACGACTTGCTCGCCGCCTTGAACGTGATGCTGTTTCTGACGACTTCTTCGTTGTCGAGCGTGCTGAACGGCGTGTAGGTGTGCGCCTTGTTGACGAAGTCGCAGTGAATCTCATCGGCAAGCACCACCACACGACGCCTGAGGCAGATCTCCCCAAGCGTTGCCAGATCGTCGCGCGACCAGCAGTTTCCGGTCGGGTTCTGCGGATTGCACAAGATGAGCGTGTTGGTGTCGTGGCTGATGCGACGTTCGAGGTCCTCGAAATCCATCGAGTAGCGGCCACCAACCAGCTTCAGCGGGTTCTCCTCGGCCTTGCAGCCGACGAGCGTGATGTCGGTGTAGAAGGCGTTGTAGGTGGGCGATTGGACCAGGACTTTGCTTCCGGGCGGCGAGAACGCTCGCAGGGCGCTGATCAACGCCGGATGCACACCGGTGGAGTGCATCATCAAGTCGGGGTTGATCTCGACCCGGTAGCGGCGCTTGTTCCAATTGAGAATCGACTCGGCGTAGGAACCCGGCAGATCGAGATAGCCCCAGTTCTCGTGCTGAATGCGCTCGAGCAGCGCTTTGGTGATCGCGGGCGCCGCTTTGAAATCCATGTCGGCGATGCCCATGCCGACGGCGATGTTGTCCTTGCCGTAGGTCCTGATCTGCTGGTCCCACTTGACGCAGTGGGTGCCGACCCGGTTGTAGACCGTGTCGAAGTCGTACTTCCCGACCGGCGGGCCGAGCACGCTGCCGGCCGCGGTGGTCACGGCGGGAGGGCTGCCGGACACGACGCCGACAAGTGCGGTCATGCCCGCATTTTTCAGAAACGCGCGGCGGTCAAGTCCGTTGTTCCGTGACATGCATGACCTCCCGTTATCCCCAACCCCTTCGTTGATGGCCCGTCGTGGCTGACGCCGCTACACATTCGCGACCAAGCGGGGACGCTCCGCCGCCGCCCCCGGTGGGTCGAGCCGCGTCATCGCGGCCGAGCAGGCCGTGGACCTCTCGAGGGTCCAGCACACGACAGCCGACGCGCGCTTCATGCAGGGGATGATTGGCCATCACGCCCAAGCGCTCGAGATGGCGGCCCTGCTGCCCTCGCGCACCGATCGCGAGGACATGAAGCTGCTGGCCAAGCGGCTCGAGGTCTCGCAGGCCGACGAGATCGGGATGATGCGGGAGTGGCTGCAACTGCGCGGTCGAGACGTGCCAGACGCGCACGCCCACCATGCTCACGGAGCGGCGTTGATGCCCGGCATGCTGACGCCAGAGGAGATGACGCGCCTGGCCGACGCGAAAGGTGCCGAGTTCGATCGCCTCTTCCTCGAGGGCATGATCAAACATCATGAAGGCGCGCTGACCATGGTGCAGGAGCTCTTCTCGAGTCCTGGTGCCGGGCAGGAGGCCGACATCTACGCGTTCGCATCGGACGTGGATGCCGACCAGCGCATGGAAATCGATCGCATGCGTGCAATGCTCAGTGGCCGCTGACGCGTGGTTGGCGGCGGTTCTCACGGTGAACGAGGTCGACTCATGACACCCGACACGATCAGATCCTTTCGTCACGGTCTGCGGTCGCCATTGCCGCGGCCAGGCCTGAAGACGCTCGCTTCGGTTCTTGCCGTGTCGGGCGCGCTGCTCATCGCGGTCGAGCTGCAGGGTCGGGCCCAAGAACGCCCCGGCGCGACCGAATCCGCGCGGCCGGCCGCCGCGGCCTCGACGGATCCGCGCGTGGGACTCAAGGCGGGCTTGCACAATGCCGGCAAGGCCTCGCGCAATATGGAGCTCGTTTCGACCCTCCCCAAGCCTCAAGGCTTTTTCGATCCGAAGGCGCCGGCCGGTGCACCAAGCGGCAATCATCTGTTCATGGGGAACTTCCACGGGTTCAATACCTACGACATCGAGAATTCGCGACGGCCTCGCCTGGTCGCCTCTGTCGTGTGTCCCGGCGGTCAAGGCGATCTCTCCGTCCACGGCAATCTCCTGGTGATGTCGGTGGAGCAGACCCGGGGACGAATCGATTGCGGCACCGAGGGCGTTCAGGAGACGGTGAGCAAAGACCGCTTCCGTGGTATTCGCATCTTTGACATCACCGACTTGAAGAAGCCGAAGCAGGTGGCCGCCGTACAGACGTGTCGCGGCTCGCACACGCACACGTTGGTCTCCGACCCGAAGGACAAGGCCAACCTCTACGTCTACGGCTCGGGCACCGGCACCGTGCGATCGGCCGAGGAGCTCGCCGAATGCTCCGGCAAAGATCCCAAGGACGATCCAAACACCGCCCTCTTCAGCATCGACGTGATCAAGATCCCGCTGGCGGCGCCCGATCAGGCGGCGATCGTCAATCGACCGCGCATCTTCGCCGACCCGACAACCGGCGCGATTTCCGGATTGTGGCAGGGCGGCAACCACGGGCCCGGGACGCAAACCTCGCGGATGACCAATCAGTGCCATGACATCACGGTCTTCCCCGAGGCCGGGCTCGCGGCCGGTGCGTGCTCGGGGAACGGCATCCTGCTCGACATCTCCGATCCCGTGAACCCCGTCCGGCTCGATCACGTCGTCGACCAGAGCTTTGCCTACTGGCACTCGGCCACGTTCAACAACGACGGCACCAAGGTTGTCTTTACCGACGAGTGGGGCGGCGGCACGCGCCCGCGCTGCCGCGCCACGGATTTACCGAACTGGGGCGCCAACGCCATCTTCGACGTTGTCGACAAGAAGCTGCGCTTCGGCGGGTACTACAAGATGCCGGCGCCCCAGACCGAGCAGGAGAACTGCGTGGCGCACAACGGCTCGCTCATCCCGGTGCCGGGACGCGACATCATGGTGCAGGGCTGGTATCAGGGCGGGGTGTCGGTGTTCGACTTCACCGACTCGGCGCATCCGGTCGAGATCGCCTTCTTCGACCGAGGCCCCATCGACGCCAAGCAGCTCATCACCGGCGGCTACTGGTCCACGTATTGGTACAACGGCCATGTGTACGGCGCCGAGATCGCTCGCGGGATCGACATCTTCCGGTTGACGCCGAGCGAGCATCTCTCGAAGAACGAAATCGACGCGGCCCTGCTCATTCGGTCCACCGAGTTCAATGCGCAGCAGCAGCCGCGCATCACCTGGCCCGCCAGCGCCATCGTCGCCCGGGCCTACCTCGACCAGCTGAATCGCTCGAAGGGCATTCAGCCGGCGCGCGCCGCCGCCGTGAAGTCGGTGCTCGACCGCGCCGATGACATCCGCACCGGCACGGAGCGGAGCGCGCCAGAGATCCTGACAGGGCTCGACACGCTCGCCACCGAGCTCGAGAGCGACGCCGGCGCCGCGACCGGGCAGGACGCGGCGCGCCTCAAGTCGCTCGCGCAAACGCTCAAGGGCCACGCCGCCCGCCTGCGCGGGTAGTGAGGAGGACGTTGCCTCGGAAGTCGATCGCTACATCATCTGGCCGGGCCAGGCGACCTCTTACATGCTCGGGATGATCGAGATCCGTAAGGCGCGCGAGGACGCGGAGCGCCAGATGGGCGCGCGCTTCGACATCAAAGCCTTCCACGATCGGGTGCTGGAGGACGGTGGCGTGCCGCTCACGTTCCTCACGGCCAAGATTCGGAGGTGGGCATCAGGCGAGGACACCAGGTAGGAAAGCCCTCGCGCGGCTTCTAGGGCGTATGCCGCACACGGTAGAGCTTGGTCTGTGTCCGGACGTACAGGCTATCGGCGTCGACCGCCGGCGTTGCCAGGCTCATCTCGCCGAGGCTGTTCTTCGCGACCTCGTCGTAGCGATCGCCGGCGCGCAGCACGAACGCGTCGCCATCCTCGCTGAGGAAATAGACGTGGCCCTGGCTCGCGAGCGGCGAGCTCGAGAACGTGTGGCCTCCTCCGCCCACGCGCGCCTTGTAGATCTCGGCGCCCGTCTTCGCGTCGGCGACCTGCAGGATGCCGTTGTCGTTGACCGAGTAGACGCGGCCGCGGTACACGAGCGGCGACGGCGTGTAGGCGGAGAAGCGCGGCTGCAGCCAGGCGACGAACGCATTGGCCGTCTGCTCTTTCTCGAGCGAGATGTCGCCGCTGGCGCCCGGGCGGATGGCCAGCAGCGGGCGGTTGGCGTCGCCTTGCGATCCGGATCCAACATAGAGCAGACCGTCGGCGGCCACCGGACTCGGCGTCGCTTGTGTCATCCCCTTGAGGCGCCACAGCTCGCGGCCGTCGAGGGCGTAGCTCATCACCAGGCCGCGCCCGATCGTCACGATCTCGGTGCGACCGCTGTGTTGCCAGACGAACGGCGTTGCCCAGCCCGAGGTCATGCCGCTGGCGCGATCCGTTCGTTTTACATTCCACACTTCCTTGCCGGTCTTCGCATCGAGCGCCGCGAGAAACGACTGCCCGTCGTTGTCGTGCAGTTGATAGAGCCGCCCCTCGTGAACGACCGGCGACGACGCGGTGCCGAAATCGAGATAGATCGGCTGCGGCGGCCACGTGTGTTTCCACAACAGCTTGCCGTCCATCGAGTAGGCGAATACGCCGACATTGCCGCCGAAGGAGGCGTAGACGCGCTCACCGTCGGTGACCGGCGTCTCGGACGCGTAGGTGTTCTTGCGGTGGCGCCCGCCCGCTGGCGCTCCTCTGTGCGCCTCCTCCTTCCACAATACCTTGCCCGTGGTGGCGTCGAGCGCCATCACGACGTAGCCGATCGCGCCCGTATCGCTCGTCAGCTCGATGTCGCGACTGACGACGCGCTTGACGATCTCATCGTCAGAGAGCCCCTCCTTCTGGAGCTCGGCGGCGTAGTCGTTTCCAAAGATACCGGTCGACGGCGCCTTGAACACACCCTCGGGACTGACGGCGGTGGTCACGAAGACGCGATCGCGCCAGACGATGGGCGAGGACCAGCCGCGGCCGGGCACGTCGGCCACCCAGGCCACGTTGTCGGTCGTCGACCAGTGCCGCGGGAGCGACGACTCGTCGGCCACACCAGCGCCGTTTGGGCCGCGGAACTGTGGCCATTCCGCCGGACCGGCGGCGGCAGATGTGAGCACCGAGCAGGAGAGCAGCGCGATCGTCAAGAGTCGCATGAAGGGCAGGCCCTGACTCGCATCTTACCCTTGCTGCGAAGCCACCGCGCGTCTCGAGTCGGTTGTCGTATTCTGTCCCTCCATTCGCCCCTCGCGGTCCGACACATGGAGAACCTGACGTGCGCAAGTTGACGATCGTCTATGCCTTCACGGCGACGTTGGCGACACTGTCCGGGTCGGTGTTCGCCGTCGCGCGGGCTCAGCCCGAGGTTGAACCACAGGCGAGCCGAATCGTCGAGGTGCGCTCGTACAATCTCAAGCCGGGCATGCGCGACCGTTTCCATCAGCTCTTCTTGAGCGAAGCATTGCCGATGCTCCAGCGTTGGAAGGTCGACGTCGTCGGGTACGGACCCTCGCTACACGACGACGACTCGTACTATCTGATGCGCGCTTTCGCCAGCGTCGAGGAGCGACAGCGAAGCGAGGACGCGTTCTACGGCAGCGACGAGTGGCTGAAGGGGCCGCGCGAGGCCATTCTTGCCGCCATCGCCAGCTACACCACCGTCGTCATTCGGCTCGACGATCGCACGCTGCAAGGCCTTCGCCGAGCGACCAAGGCTGCGCGACCGATGAAGGAGGATGCCATGGCCACCGAAGCGAACGTGTCGGCGGATCTCGCGACGCTCGCCGCGCTCAACCAGGATTACATCCGATCGGTACAGACCGCGGACGTCGAGCGCTTCCGGGAGATCCTGGCGGACGATTTTCTCTGCTCGCTTCCAGACGGATCGCTCATCGATCGCGGACGCTTCCTCGAGCAAACCGCGCAACCGGTCACGATCGCGAACCTCGAGGCCCACGACGTGAACGTGCGCGTGCTGGGCGACATGGCGATCGTGCATGCCCGCACCACGTTCACGGCCGCGGACGGCCGCCCGGGGTCGGGGCGCTACACCGACGTGTGGGCGCGGCGTAGCGGACGGTGGGTCGCCGTATCAGCGCACGTCACCCGCAAGTGAGGGGATGTGGACCTAGACATCTCCTCAGGCTGAGAGCGTCACGAATGAAGCAAGTTTTTCCGTGTGCCTGAGGAGATGTCTACGCCCCGCGAAGCGGGGCAAGACAACGCCGTCACTAGCGAAGCGGAGCCGAAGCGCCGGTCTTGACGGTTTGAG
>JAIVJN010000142.1 GCA_020200025.1 Acidobacteriota bacterium
CGCGCAGCGATCATCCAGTAGAGGACGTAATCGCCGTCGGCGCGAATGCCGCCGGCGTTGACCTGTCGCACTCGCAGATGCGTCGGCGATACATCGAGGGTCGGTTCCGTCGACAAGCTCATCCCGGTTCAGTGCAGAGTGCAGGACTGGACGGTGCGCGGCCTCGCGGCCGCTCGTGCATCAACCGAGGCCGATGCAGCGAGCGACCATGAGCATCCACTCCAGTTCGGAACTGGCTACTGCGCGTGTAGACGGTCCGACCCGGCGACCTTGACGAGCTTGTTGTACACGCCGAAGAGCAGAAACGGTGCCGCCCACTGACCGACGAACAGGCTCGCCTCTTTCTTGTCCGAGAACTGCAGGAGGGCGGAGACGACCATGGACCCGACCGCCGCCCACAAGAACGTATCGGACGGTAGCTTGGCTGTCTGCTCTTCGATCGAAAGGGCCACCGAACCCTCCGAGTGGCTTTGTGCTTCCTGGCCGGTGGAACGATTCTCAACGCTGCTGATTGGTGTTGCCATGATTCCCTCTATGTGATGTGAATTGACGGAGTGTTGTCGTGACGAAGCTGTAGCGCGCACCCCGTCTGGCGCGCTGCATATTAGAGGCCTGCGATGATCTGGAGATTCGCGCTTCAACCGAGCAGAGCCGTGAGGCGCGCTCCGCGAGAAGAAATCGGCTGCCGACTTCTTCGTCGCGGTGCGCGGTCGGTTGACGCGTCAGCGAGACGGCATTCCGATACGGTCCTCGATAACGAACGCTTCGAGCTTCGGGGTGGCTCGCACCTTCCCCACGACGACGACGGTGTACACCTTGCCTGCGTCGATGCGGACGTTCGGGACCGTCAGCATGGGCGTCGACGCGCCCCCGGCACGAATTTCCAAGCTTCCGCTCACGGGATCGATCTCGTCGTATTCCGTGGCCGACTGGAAATCCACGCCGTCGAAGAGCTCGTCAGCACGGCCAGTGGCGATGACGTCGACTTCGCCCGCATCGCTCGAGGCATGGACCACGCGCACTCGCGCTTTACCAGCCCCCGGGGCGGAAAAATCGTCTTCGACCACTCGGAGCATCGCCGCTTCGCCGTCTCCCGGCACGGCGAACACCGTGTAGTAGGAGCCGTCATCGAGCCCCTCGCTATTCGACGCGAGCGCCGAAGCTTGCGCCATACCGGCGGGACGCACGCTGAACGTGTAACGCTGCCCGTCGAGCTCGCGGTACGGCGTGACGGTCTTGTAGGCCACGTTCTCGAAAAACCGATTGTCGCCCGCTGAGAGGTCGACGGCTGCGCCGGCGGGGATGGCGTGTACGAAGCGAACCAACGCGTTGTCGCGGCTGGCTGCTGCCGCGGCCGGCGCCGCCGTCGACTGTCCGGCTGGCGTCGTCGTTGTGGTGCTGGGCGTGTTCTGCGTCGACTCTCGCTGACAGCCGCTCGCGATCAGCGCTCCGGCGACGCAGCATACGAGAGAGATCGTCTTGTTCATCGATTCGGAAACCTTGCCGCCATGCGACGCCGAAGCGAGCTCTGAGGTAAGAGGTCCACCAGGAGTTCGGGATCTTCGACGTCGAAGTTAACGTTGATTCGAAAGCCTGAAAAAAAGGCCTCGGTGGGCATGGCACCGGCGGTAGGGTGCACGCTGCCATCTCTGCGGTCGAACCGAGGCCTCGGTCACACTACCGCTTGATCTTGTCGCCGAGGTCCTTCACGGCCTCGCCGACCTTGCGTTTGGTCGTGCCAAAGCCTTCGCGCGTCTCTCCGGCTGCCTCGTCGGCCACGCCTTCGTCCTGCAATCGGTCGTCGTCGGTCGCGTCGCCAACCCCTTGCTTGATCTTGCCCTTGATCTGCTCAGCCTTGCCCTTGATCTCGTCTTCATTTGGCATGAGGTAACCCTCCAGGGTGGACGATACAAAAGGCGTTCCTGCGGAGTCGGCAGACGTACATGGGCTGGCCCACGGCGTGGACCCTTCTCTCTCGAGCTGCGGTGCCGGCTGAGGCGGTTAGAACCGCACCCGAATGCCGAGCTGCATCTGCCGAGCCGATGTCACCGTATTTCGAATGCGCCCGAAGTTCGCCAGCGGCTGCTCCCCGTCGGCTGCTCCTGCAAACACGGTGAGATTCGGTACGCCGAAATTGGCGCGATTGAGCAGGTTGAACACTTCGAACCGGATCTCGATGCGGCCAGCGGCGCCAAGCCGGGCGATCGGCGAATCCTTCACCAGCGCCAAATCCACCGTGCGCAGGTTGGGCCCGACGAAATCTCCTCGCCCGGTGGTGCCGAACGTTCCGGCTGGCTGCAGCACAAAGGCGGCCGGGTTGAACCACTGCGCCGGGTTCTCGATCACCGCCCGGTCAGCATCGACGCCCGGCGCGTAGCTGGGACGATCGCGGCCGATGCCGGGGCCGAGCGAGGGCTGCCACTGAGAGCGCGATCGATTGTTCTGCACGAACACGGTCAGGGGATTCCCACTGCGAACGTTGACGATGCCCGACAGGCGCCAGCCGCGTGCCAGCAGTGCTGGCAAGCCCGTCAGCCCCGCGCCCGCCGGCAGGTCGTAGCTGAAATTCAGCACCCAGTTGTGCTCGGCATGGAAATCGGACAGTCCCTTGTTGTAGTCGGGAATGTACTCGGGAAACGCCGAGGTCGTGCCGTTCGTGCCGTCGGAAAAGAAGGTGGAGGCCTGCGTCGTATCCTCGGACGTCGACCACGTATAGGCAGACTGCAGCATGAGGCCGTTCGCCCAGCGACGACGTGCCTCGAGGATGAACGCCTTGTACCAGGAGTCGCCATCCGAGCTCTTGAGCTCGATCGTGGTCCACGCGGGATTTTGGCGTGGGGCTCCAACCGGAAAAAACGGCAACCCGTCCACCCCGATGACCGGCGTCGCGGTGTTCACGTCATTGCTGCGCAGGAGATGTCTTCCCCGCGAGCCGGCGTAGCCCACGGTCACCGCCGTGCGGCTCCACAGCTCGCGCTGTACGCTCGCATTCCAGACGTGGACGCGCGGCGTCTCGATGTTCCATTGGACCGGCCGGATAGAGAGCCCTGACGCACGAGCGAACGGCGGGGTGGGAAACGTCGGGTTGGGAAAGACCACACGAGGGGTATCGGGAGGATTGGTCACCGTCACGATGAGATTCTGCGAGCTGTTGGTGTTGAAGTACAACCCGTATCCACCGCGCAGCGACGTTCGACCATCGTCGGTGACGGTCCACGCCGCCCCGATGCGCGGCGACACGTTGGCGTAGCTCGGACTCTCGTAAAGCTGACCGACCCTGGGTGCCGTGTCGGTCAGATTGACGAGCGCCGAATCCCGGCCTTCGATGTCCCTTGGCAGCGTCATGACCTCGTAGCGCAGGCCGGCGTTGATCGTCACGGTCGGCGCCACTTGGTACTCGTCCTGTGCATAGCCGCCGAGAATCCAGAAGCGCCAATTGCGCTCGAAGTCACCCTCCGGGGTGAGCCCGATGAAGCTGGTGGCGCGGTTCTCGAGAAAGGCGCGCAGGTTGGCGAACGAGTACGTCCCCAAACTGAAGGTCGGGTTCACCATGTCCTGGACGTAACGCTCGGCCAACCCACCGAACTTGAAGAGGTGCGCGCCGCGCGTGGACGCCGTGTCGTACTGGAGGCTCGTCACCTGCTGCAGGAAGCGGACGTCCACCGAGCTTTGGGTGCCGAAACGGTTGAGGCCGCCAACATCGATGTTACCGATGTACTGGCGTCCCGACACGAACGGCGCCAACGCAGTCGAGGTGTTCGCCTGCACGCTCTGGCCGACGCGCGTCCGGCTATAGCCGACGCGGTAGGTGCTGAACGTGTTCGCCGATACGACGTGCCGGTACTCGCCCGTGGCGAACTGATTGCGCGACACGAACGAGCGTGGGAACTGAGGGAAGTCGGTCGGCAATTGCTGCTCGGCCGCGTCGAACGTATATCGTCCGAAGATCTGGCTTCCCGGACCCAGGTTGTAGTCGGCACGACCCTGCATGAAATTCTGATCGAGCACCTGGTCGAACTGGAATGTATACAGCGCCGCGCCGTCACCGAGTGCAGCGCCATTGGGGCTTGGGTATTCGGCGAGATAAGGAGCGACGCCGGCGTTCACGCCAACGTTGAGAAGCTGACCGGGATTGTCGGGATCCGGGATCACCCCGCGGCGCGCATTGAGGTCTGGCACCGAGGACGTGATGGTTCGCCCGAGGTTCTCGCGCAGTCCCTCGTAGCTGAGGAAGTAGAACAGCTTGTCCGGCCGGATGGGTCCGCCGGCCGCGGCCCCGAACTGATTGCGCGTGAACGGCGGCTTGCCGGCAACGTCGAAATAGTTCTCCGCGTCGAGCGCGTCGTTGCGATGGAACTCGTAGACACTGCCGCCAAAGTCGTTGGTACCCGACTTGGTCAGCACGTTGATCTGCCCCCCGCTCATGCGTCCGAACTCGGCGCTGTAAGCGTTGGTCTCGACACGAAATTC
>JAIVJN010000143.1 GCA_020200025.1 Acidobacteriota bacterium
TGGTGAAAGTCCCGGCGAGCACCGAGACCGGTGAGACGCCCCGCGGGCAAGGCGCGACGACTGAGAATATCGGCCCATATTTGAAGAAGGAGCAACGCCGCCTGCCGCGTGATGGTCGAGTAAGATCATAGGGTATGAACCCGTGGGACCAGTTTACCGGGACCAACGTGGGATACGTGCGGGAGCTGTACGATCGGTACCGGCACAATCCCGAGTCGGTCGATCCGGCGACGCGTGCGGCATTCGAGACGTGGCCACCTCCGGAGCCGCCGCAACTGCACACGGGAAGCGACACGCCGCCGACATTACCGGATCTCTTCGCCGCAATCGGCGCCTTCAATCTAGCGGAATCGATTCGGCGCTTCGGCCATCTGGCCGCTCGTCTCGATCCTCTCGGTTTTCACGAGCCCGTGGGCGATCCGTCACTCGCACCGCAGTCGCATGGGCTGACTGCCGACGGGCTGCGACGCTTGCCGGCGGCGCTCATTGGCGGACCCGCCGCCGAGGGCGCGCCGCACGCCTTGGAGGTGATCGAGCGGCTGCGGGCGATCTATTGCGGGACGACCGGGCACGACTACAACCACGTGTTCGTGCCCGACGAGCGCGTGTGGCTGCGACAGACCGTGGAGGAGGGCGCGTTTCGGCCGCCCCGCGATCCGATCAACGCCGTCGAGCTGCTCGATCGCGTGAGCCAGATCGAGACCTTCGAGCGCTTCCTGCAACGGACCTTTCCCGGCAAGACGCGCTTCTCGCTCGAGGGACTCGACCTGATGGTCCCGATTCTCGACGAGATCATTGCCGACGCGGCTGCCGCCGGCGTCCGCCACGTGATGATCGCGATGGCGCATCGCGGCCGCTTGAATGTGCTCGCCCATATCGTGCAGAAGCCGTACGCGCAGATTCTCGCCGAGTTCAAGGATCCGCTCTTCGCCAAGGCCTGGCGGATCGATCTCGGGTGGATGGGCGACGTGAAATATCACGCGGGCGCGCGCGTCGAGAAGGCCACCAGCAGCCCGGAGTCGCTCGTCATTTCCATGCCGCCCAATCCCAGCCATCTCGAGGCGGTCGATCCGGTTCTGCACGGGATGGTCCGTGCGGCGGCTGCCGATGTCAGCCGACCCGGGCCACCGGTCCTCCATCGCGACCGGGTGCTCGGGATTCTCATTCACGGCGACTCGGCATTTCCCGGTCAGGGTGTCGTCGCCGAGACGCTCAACTTGTCGCGCCTCCAGGGCTACGAGGTGGGCGGCATGATTCACATCATCGCCAACAACCAGCTCGGATTTACCGCCGAACCCCGCGAGTCCTTCAGCACGAGCTACGCGAGCGGCCTCGCTCGCGGCTTCAAGATCCCCATCGTGCACGTCAACGCCGACGATCCCGTGGCCTGCATCGAAGCCGCCCGCCTCGCGTGGGCCTACCGCGACCGCTTCAAGCTCGATTTTCTGATCGATCTGGTCGGCTATCGTCGTTACGGTCACAACGAAGGTGACGAGCCGGCGTTCACGCAGCCGCAGATCTATCAGATCGTCGCCACCCAGCCGACCGTGCGCGAGAAGTACGCCGGCGAGCTCGTCGAGCGCGGAGAGATTCGAGCGACGCTGCCCGCCGAGATCGTGCAACGCCATCTGTCCGAGCTCGAACGCGCATATGCCGGGCTCGAGCCCGAGCAGGACTATGTGCCACCCGTGCCGCAGGAGCCGCCGAGTGGAGCAGCCATGCGGGTGCAGACGGCAGTGCCGCTCGACCGGCTCGAGCGGCTCAATCGCGAGCTGCTGACCATCCCGCAAGGCTTCACCGTCCACCGCAAGCTCGAGCGCGGACGCGAACGACGCCGCAGCGCGTTCGCCAACCCCGACGACCGGACGATCGACTGGGCGGCGGCTGAGGACCTGGCCTGGGCGTCAATCCTCGAGGACGGGATTGCCATTCGTCTGACGGGCGAAGACGTCGAGCGCGGGACCTTCAGCCAACGTCACGCCGTCTATCACGATGCCATCAACGGGCATCGCTTCGCGCCGCTTGCGGCGCTGCCGGACGCAAAGGCCTCGTTCGAGGTTCACAACAGCCCGCTCTCGGAGAACGCCGCGCTTGGGTTCGAGCTGGGCTACAACATCCAGGAGCCGGCGCGGCTGGTCGCCTGGGAGGCACAGTACGGCGACTTCATCAACGGCGCGCAGGTCGTGCTCGACGAGTTCATCACGTCGGGACGCGCCAAGTGGGGCTACTCGCCCTCCCTCATCATGCTGCTGCCGCACGGCTATGAAGGACAAGGACCTGATCACTCGAGCGCCCGCCTCGAGCGTTTCCTGCAGTCGGCGGCCGACTTCAACATCCGCATCGCGAATTGCACGACCGCCGCGCAGTACTTCCATCTCCTTCGCCGCCAGGCCCTCCTCCTCGAAACCGATCCGCTGCCCCTTGTCGTGCTCACGCCGAAGAGCCTCTTGCGCCACCCGCTGACTGCGTCGACGCCGCGCGAGCTCGCCGAGGGCCGCTTTCAGCACGTCATCGACGATGAGGGCGCCGGCGAGACGGCACAGGTGCGCCGCCTCGTGTTGTGCAGCGGCAAGGTCTACGTGGACCTCGTGTCGAGCGAGCAACGGCAGGCACAGACGGGCATCGCCCTCGTGCGCGTCGAGCAGTTGTACCCATTTCCCTCGGATCGGATCCGCGACCTGCTCCAACGATATCCACGATTGCAGGACGTCTGCTGGGTACAGGAGGAGCCGGAGAACATGGGTGGCTGGGATTTCGTGCGCGTGGTGCTCGAGCAGCTCATCGACGGACGATACCCGTTGCGCTACATCGGTCGGGTGCGAAACTCGTCTCCCGCGGAAGGCTCCTCGACCTGGCATGCGGCCAATCAGCGCGCCATTGTCGAGCAGGTCTTCGACGAGAAAGCTGCACCCAGGGAAATGAACAGGGTGCTGTCAAAGCAGGTGTGAAGAGGATCGAACGCAGGTCCGGAGGCGGCTCGCATTCGCTCGCCGTGGGCGCGCGTGCTCCGCGCGCGCGTGGGCCTCAGCCTTGATCTCGGTGAGACCATCTTACGACGCCGAGAGGCGCCGCCCGCCGAGCGAGTAACGCGAGGCTCACGGCGAGGCGCAGCCGAGCCGCCGACCGTGACGCATGTTGCACTGACAAGGATCAGACGAAGTGACCAACATCGTGGTGCCCGAGCTGGGCGAATCGGTGGTCGAGGCCCGTGTCGCCAAGTGGTTGAAGAGCGAAGGCGACCGAGTGAATGTCGGCGAGCCGCTCGTCGAGCTCGAGACCGAAAAAATCGATCTCGAGGTGAGCGCCGATCGGGCGGGCGTGCTGGGCAGCATCAAACATGCTGCGGGCGCGGACGTCAAAGTGGGCGAAGTCCTGGCCACGCTCGAAGAGGGGGGACAGGACGCGCCTCGTGACGGGAGTGCACAGCGCACGCTGGGCGCCCGAGGCGTGGCGAGTGCACAAACCGCAGGCGTCGAGCCGAGAGAAGATTCGCCGAGCACGTCCGCTGGTCCTGGCAGCGGATCCACCAAAGCGACGCCGACGGCCAAGAACATCGCGCGCGAGCGGAACGTCGATCTCGGGCGCGTCAGCGGCTCTGGGCCGGGGGGCCGGGTCACCAAAGAGGACGTGATCAGGGCGGGTGAGGCAGGTCGCGCGGGTGAGGCAGATAGCTCAGGTGAGGCTGGTGGGGCTGGTGGGGCTGGTAGGGAGGCGACAGCGGCCAGGCCGAGCGCTTCGATCAATCCTCCGCCCCCACCCGCCCCACCAGTCCTACCTGCCCCACCAGTCCGCCGGTCGCCGCAGAGCGGCGACCGGCAAGAGCATCGTGAGCGCATGTCGAAGCGGCGCGAGACCATCGCACGCCGCCTCGTCGAGGCTCAGCACAACGCGGCCATGCTCACCACCTTCAACGAGGTGGACATGACGGCGGTGATGTCGCTTCGCGAGCGTCGCAAGGAGGCTTTCCTGAAAGCCTCCGGCGTCGGTCTCGGTATCGCGTCGTTCTTCGTGAAGGCCGCCATCGGGGCGCTCAAGGCCTTTCCGCAACTGAACGCGGAGATTCAAGGCAACGAGATCGTCTCGAAGCACTATTACGACATCGGCATGGCCGTCGGTGCCGAAGGCGGGCTCGTCGTCCCGGTCCTGCGCGATGCCGATCGTCTGTCGTTCGGCGAGCTCGAAACGGCGATCCGCGAGTTCGCGAAGCGCGCCAACAACGGGAGTTTGACCCTCGAGGATCTCAAAGGCGGCACGTTCACGATCACCAACGGCGGCGTGTTCGGGTCGCTCATGAGCACACCGATCTTGAATCCCCCGCAAGTGGGCATCCTTGGGCTGCACAAGATCGCCGATCGCGCCGTCGTTGTGAGCGGCCAGGTGGTCATTCGGCCCATGATGTATCTCGCGCTCAGTTACGATCACCGCATCGTCGATGG
>JAIVJN010000144.1 GCA_020200025.1 Acidobacteriota bacterium
GCCTTCCCGATCTTGCCGGCGCCGTGCCCTTCTACGGCAACCAACCGCGCACCGAGGAGGTGCCCAACATCAAGGCGCCGCTGCTCATTCACTATGCCGAGCAGGACGAGCGCATCAATGCGGCCTGGCCCGCCTACGAGGCGGCGCTCAAAGCCGCCAAGGTGCACTACGAAGCGTTCTTCTATCCAGGCACGCAGCACGGATTCAACAATGACACCACCCCACGCTATGACAAGGACGCTGCCGGGCTCGCGTGGCAGCGCACGGTCGACTTCTTCAAGAAGACCCTGCAGACCTAGCAGACTGCGCCTGGACGTCCAAACCGCGTGAATGGTCCTACCGTTGCCGGAAGGTGACGGTGACCGTCATCTTCACCTCGACGGCGATGCAGTTCAGAAGCGTCGGCGTGAATTGCCAGTCGGTGACCGCGGCCGTCGCGGCGGCTTCGACGTCGGGGTCAACCGATGACAGGGCACGCACTTCCGTGACGCGGCCCTCGGTGCCGATGATGGCCTGCAGCGTGACGCCTGCCTCGCTCTTTTCGTCGCGGAGGCGATGCGGGAACTCGGGGCGGACGTCCCGAATCTTTTTCGGCGGAACGATGTGGCCACCTGTCGACGAGGGCACGCACGGTCCGCTCTCTCGTGGCGGATTCCCGGCGACGGGCTGAGCGACGCGGTCCGGCGCCGCGCCCGCCGCGACCGTGATCGTTTCCTGCAACGTGCCGACCTCGAGCGTGACATGCCGCGTCAAGGTTTCTCCGGCGACGATTGCGAGCGCGTCGCGATGCGTGGAGAAGCCTTTGTACGACGCCTCCAGCGCGTAGTCGCCGGGTGGGAGACCGACGAAGATGAACCGGCCTGCCGCGTCGCTGCGCACTTCGTACGCGGCTTTGGTGTCGCCGTGCACGAGGCTCAGCCTTGCGTTGGGAATGCCGCCGCCCGAGACATCGGCAATCGTTCCCGAGACGCTGGAGAACGCCTGTGCGGCGAGGCCAGCGATTGACGTGGCGAGTCCGAGGAGCGCCACGACGACGACGATGCGAGCGGAAACGGCCAGAGGCCGTCGATTGGTTTGATGGTTCAACATGGCGCTGACCCTCCTGCCTAGCGTCGATGAACGTGCCATGGCCGCCGCGGGTAGCCACGGGCGGCCGTGGGGGCGAAAAGATTGCGCGAGCTCGACGAGTTCCGAGGCGTAATCGGTACCGTCAATGCCCAGGCCGAGCACTACATCGTCACAGGCACACTCGCTTTCCTGACGCAACCTGCGGCAGGCGATCCACAGGAGCGGATTGAACCAATAGACCGATCGCAGGAGCTCGGCGAGCATCTGCGTCATCCAGTCGCTGCGTCGCACGTGCGCCAGCTCGTGGGCGAGAACCATGCGCACGCGCACGGGTGTCCAGTCAGCGGACTCTCGCGGCAGCAGGATCTTGGGGCGCACGGATCCCCACGTGACGAGGAGCGCCGGATGGTCGGTCTGCAACAGCCAAGGGCGGCGCCGAAGGCCGAGCGCATTCGACACCACGTCTGACTGTTGTGCCCACACCCCGCCGGCGGGGCGCGACGAGCGCGCGAGGACGGTGAGTCGTGTGAGGCCCGCGAGCAGCGCGCCCACGCTGGCCATGGCCCCAGCCGCCCAAATCGTCGCGAGGAGCGCCAGGCTGCCGGCCACGCCGCCGCCGGCAACAGGAGTGCTGCCGACCGTGATGGCCGCCTCCTTCAGGAGCTCGAACTGCGCCGTTTCGGTCGTGGTCACGATTTGCGCCGGCGCTCGAGTCGCGTACCAGGGTAATTGCCACGACGGCAGCACCACGCTCAAGAGCGGCGTCGCGGCGGCGCACGCGATGCCGACGGCCAGCACCCAGTGGCGAAGCGCGGCCGACTGCTTGCGGAGCAGCGCCGAGGCACAGAGCGCCAACGACACCACCAGTGACACCTTGAGGGCGCCGTCGAGAAGCACGGTCATCGTGATTCGTCCTTTCGTGCTCTGTCGATCAGCTCGGCGATGCGAGCGAGCTCCTCGTCGGTGAGCCGCGCGCGGTCGCCGCCGAGCAGCGCTGCGACCACCTTCTCGACCGAGCCGTCGAAAAAGGTATCGACCACGTGCCGCAGTGCGGACCGGCGCACCGCCCGCCTGGCGACGACCGGCATGTAGACGTAGCGAAGCCCGAGCTCTTCGTGGCGCACATGTCCTTTGCCTTCGAGCACGCGCAACTGCGTACGAACGGTGGAGTCGCTCGGGTCACCTGGCAGCTCGCGCATGATCTCCGCCGCCGTGGCGCGCCCCTTCCGGTAGAGGACGTCCATGATCTGGCGCTCGCGTCGCGAGAGTGTCTGGTGGGGCGATGTCATGTTGTTGGAGTGAGCAGGAGTTATCAGGGAGTTATTAGAATAGCGAAGCCGCTATAAAAATAGCGAAGTAGCGACACCCGTGTCAAGGTGGTCGTGATGCGGGCATCCGAGCGCCCGAACGTCAATTCTCCAAGCCCCCGGCAGCCCGTGGTGAAAGTCCCGGCGAGCACCGAGACCGGTGAGACGCCCCGCGAGCAAGGCGCGACGACTGAGAATATCGGCCCATATTTGAAGAAGGAGCAACGCAGCCCGCGGGGATGGCTCACCGGTCGAATGCCGTCGGGACTTTCACCACGGGCTGCCAGGCCCAGGGGCCGCGGCCGGGAGTCGGGCGCGGGGAGCCGGGAGCCTGAAGGCAAAGATGAGCTTGAGAAGCTTATTGGCGTGCGTGCGGGTCGTGCGTACACTGACCGGGTGGTGCAGTCCGACCACGCACTTTCAGGGAGATGGAGCCGCTTATGCCGCAGGAGCCCGAAGAGAAAGACGCAAAGGCGAACAAGGCCTTGACGACGCGTCAAGGCCATCCGGTGACGAACAATCAGTCGCAGCGAACCGTCGGCAGCCGCGGGCCGGCGACGCTGGAAAATTATCACTTTCTCGAAAAGATCAGCCACTTCGACCGCGAGCGGATTCCCGAGCGCGTGGTCCATGCGCGTGGGTTCGTCGCGTACGGCGAGTTCGAGGCGACCGGCAAGATTGGCGATGAGCCGGCCTCGACCTATACGCGGGCCAAGCTGTTTCAGCAGAAAGGCAAGAAGACCGATCTGGCCATCCGCTTTTCGACGGTCATCGGCGGCCGCGACTCATCGGAAGTGGCGCGCGACCCGCGCGGCTTTGCCGTCAAGTTCTACACCGAGGACGGCAACTGGGATCTCGTCGGCAACAACCTGCCGGTGTTTTTCATTCGCGACGCCGTCAAGTTTCCCGATGTGATTCATTCGCTCAAGCCCGACCCCGTGACGTTCCGCCAGGAGCCGAACCGCATCTTCGACTTCATGAGTCAGACGCCCGAGTCGATGAACATGCTGACGCATCTGTTCAGCCCGCGCGGCATCCCGGCGAGTTATCGGCACATGGAAGGATTCGGCGTGAACACCTACAAGATGGTGAACGCGCAGGGCGACACCGTCCTCGTCAAATATCACTGGCACCCGCGAGCCGGCGTGGCGAGCCTCACGCAGGCGGAGGCGTCCAAGGTGCAAGGCCAAGATCTCGGCTCGGCCTCGAAAGATCTCTACGAAGCGATCGAGCGCGGCGAGCTGCCGCAGTGGGATTTCTTCGTGCAGATCATGGAAGACTCCGACCACGCCGATCTCGACTGGGATCCGCTCGACGACACCAAGATCTGGCCTGAGCACAAGTTCCCGCTTCGCCATGTCGGCGTGATGACGCTCAACCGAAACGTGGAGGATCACCACAACGAGAACGAGCAGATTGCGATGGGCACGGGCGTGCTCGTCGATGGCCTCGACTTCTCCGACGACAAGATGCTCGTCGGTCGCACGTTCTCGTATTCGGATACGCAGCGCTATCGCGTCGGGACGAACTACCTGCAGTTGCCCGTGAACCACCCGAAGAACGCGCGCGTGGCGACCAACCAGCGCGGCGGCACGCTGTCGCACGGCGTCGACCTCGCCCCGGGGCAGAATCCGCACATCAATTTCGAGCCAAACCTCCACAACGGGCTGCAAGAAGCTCGCAGACCAAGCCCGAACAATCAACCGGAGCTACGCGGTCGGCTGACGCAGAGCGTCATCGATCGGCGCAACGACTACGTCCAGGCGCGCGCCCGTTACTGCACGATCATGGACTGGGAGCGGGACGATCTCGTCAAGAACCTGGGCGACCTGCTCGGCCAGTGCGAACGTGACGTGCAGGAGCGGATGGTATGGCATCTGTTGCTCGTGCACGACGACTATGGCACCCGCGTCGGCAAGGCCATCGGCCTCACCGCCGACGATGTGCGCCGCTTGGAGCCGCTCGGCAGCCAGATACTCACCGATGAAGACCAGAGCCGGCTGAAGAAGCTGGGGCAAAACGGCGACAAGATTGACGCGGCGGCGTGGGGCAAGTGGAGCGTTGCCACGACGGGCGATGCGAGGTGCAATCGAGAGGCGAGATGTCAGAGGAACTGCTCCGCGTCGTCCGCAACGTTGGGCGCCTGATGGCGCTGCAAAAGTCTGGCTTGCTCGATACGCCTCCGGAAGAAAGCTTCGACCGTTTCACCCGGCTGGCGAGTCATACGCTCAGTGCGCCGATCGCCCTCCTCTCGCTCGTGGATGGCGACCGGCAATTCTTCAAGAGTGCCCGAGGCCTGGACCAGCCGCTGGCCTCGCGGCGTCAGACCCCGCTCTCGCACTCGTTCTGTAAGTACGTCGTCGAGGCCGGCGACGTCTTCCTTGTGCAGGACGCACGCAAGACGCCGATCGTTCAAGACAGCCCGGCGGTCGACGAGTTCCACGTCATCGCCTATGCGGGCATGCCCGTTCGAACCGACGAGGGTCACGTGATCGGCACGCTGTGCGTGATGGATCAGCGGCCGCGCGCGTGGACCAGCGGCGAGCTTCGCGCCCTGCGGGATCTCGCCGATTGCGTCACCGAGGAGATTCAGTTGCGCACGCACCTGCGCGAGGCAGAACAGGCCCGGCGGCAGTCCGAGACCCGGCTGCTGGAGCTGCGGAAAGGCGAGACTTAGACGACGGCAGGCGGATGTTAGCGTTCTCTTCTTCGTGGCCGTCGTGAGCTTCGTGGCGAACAATTCCTAGCCCGTCTGACTTTGCATGCTGCACTAAATCTGCAATCTGCAATCTGCAATCTGCAATTCCTTGGTTCGCTCCGCCTGCCAGGCCTCGATTTCCGCTTCCGTCATCTTGTCGCCGTGATGCAGCGTCCAATTGAGCACGGCGATGAGATCGTCAGCATCCTCGATGCCGACGGCCAAGCGGATCAATCGATCGAAGCCGTTTCGCTTCAACTGGTGGGGCGGCGTGAAGTATTCGGAGACCGTGCGATGGTGATTGACTTTGGTGGCCAGGCCATCGAAGGAGAGCGCGTAGCGGACGATCACGCAGGTTGCGAGGACGTCCGCCAGGTGACGCGTGCGGGCTTCGTCGGCGCCCGACACCCGAAACGACAGCAGCGATCCAGGCCGCGCGTAGTGTCTGGCAATCGCGGCGGCGTCGGCGTGCGTCGGGAGTGACGGGTGGAAGACCTCGCTCACGCGAGGATGGCGAGCCAGGAACGCCGCGACACGCGTGGCGCTCGTCGATCTGACCGCGTGCGCACGCTCGGCGTCGTCGAGCCCTGACACGATGGCGGCCGCACGTCGCCAATCCAGAATACCGCCGCGCATGGCTATGAGATCCATCAACGCGTTGGCGAATGCCGCCTCACGCGTGGCGACGTACCCCCACAGATCGCGATCCTGCCCGCCCAGCGCCTTGGTGCCGCTGGCGACGATGATGTCCACGCCGCTGTCGAGTGGCGGCACCTTGAAGCCCCACGGCGTGGCGATCGTCGAGTCGATGACCAGCTTGATGGCTGGCGCGTGGCGCCGCGCGTCGGCGACCACATCGCGCAGCCGGTCGAGATCCTGCGCCCGCACCAGAGGGTTCGTATAAGTCTCGGCGAAGACCATGCGCGTGGCGGGACGAATCGCCGCCGCGAGCGCTTCACCATCGCCGTCGTCGACAATTGTCAGCGAGCCGCCGATCCGGGCGACGAGCCACTCGAGATACGCGCGTGTCTTGTTGTAGATCTGCCGCATCAGGACGGCGTGGCTGCCGGGGACCATGAGCGTATCGAACACGAGAGCCGTGGCCTGCATGCCAGAATCGCAGACGAGCGCACAGCTCGCCCGTTCGAGATCCTTCAGTCGGGCAATCAAGGCGGTCGTGGCGGGTGTGGCGTAGCGCGCGTACACCGGCGGCAGCTCGGACCAGCACCCATCACGGGCGAAGAGGAAGGCGGCCTTGTTCTCCTGCCACGCGATCGCGCGCGCCGAGCCGAGCAGATCCAACTGCACCGTCGGCTCGTGAGGATGGAGGTAGGGGAGGCCCACGCGGCGTGCGTGTGTGTCGAGCGCTTCGTGGAGCGTACGGGTCACCTGTGTCATCGCGCGGACCGATGGACGTTCCGCGGGACATCCCGCGGGATCGAGCCAGTCGGCGATTGGCAATACGGAACCCGGCTTCCTATTCGCAACCTGGTTGCCCTCATGATCACGAGAGCAACCAGGTTGCGAGCACGAAACTCGGTTTCGTATTTCGTCCCTGCCGCTCACTCGAGCACTCCCAGACACAGACACCGCTCGACCCGTGCCAGCCCGGCCACCGCGCCGTGCACGGTGGCGATTGGCGCCTCGGGACCGGCTGAGACCATGAAGCCCAAATGTACGCGCTCGTTGGCCGTTCGCGCCGCGCGGTTTTGCACCGTCAAGCCCTGGCGGCGCACTAGGCTCTGCACGCGCCGCTCGAGGCCTGGATGGGGCTCGGCGGTGATGCGCAGATAATGTCGTCGTGGTGCTGGTTCGACGGCGCTGCCCGGCCGCGCCAGCGACAGCGCGTGGGGCACGGGCCAGCGCGCCGAGTTGCCCTGGGCGAGGTCGATCAGGTCGCCCAGGATCGCCGTGGCGGTCGGCAAGGATCCTGCGCCCTTGCCGAACAGGCTGAGATCGCCAGACGAGGCGCAGCGCAGATACACGGCGTTGTATTCCTCTTCGACTGATGCCAGAAGGTGCCACGAGGGCACCAGCAGCGGCTCGACGGCCATGTCGAGGCCGCCATGGACGCGGGCCGCGCGTGCGATGAGACGGATGCGGCAGCCCATGGCGTCGGCGAGATCGCAGTCGGCTGGATCGATGTCGCGGATTCCGCGCACGATGAACCCGTCCGGGCGCACCCACGCGCCAAACGCGCGATAGGCGAGGATCGAGAGTTTCGCGGCGGCGTCCAGACCATCCAGATCGCTCGACGGATCCCCTTCGGCGAGGCCGAGGGCCTGCGCCTCGGCGATCGCCTGCGCCAGCGATAACTCGGCTTGTTCCAGGCGCGTGAGCACGAAGTTGCACGTGCCGTTGACGATGGCCCACAAGCTCTCGATCTCGTCGGCGCGATGACTGAGGTGCCGGATGATGGGAAGTGCCGCCGCCGCCGCCGCTTCGCAGTAGAGCGGCGTTTCCGTGCGTTGCGCCAGCACGCCGAGCTCGGCCAGCTTCGACGCCAAGAGGACCTTGTTGGCGGTCACCACGGGCTTGCCGGCGGCGAGTGCCGCACGCAGAATCGGCTCCATCGCCGCACCGCCCGCGACCTCGACGACGACATCCACCTCCGGGTCGCTGACGAGATCGAGCGGCCGATCCGTCAAAGGAATGCCCACCGCCCATCGCCCGCGGTCTTTGTGTCGATCCCGTACGGCGATCTTCGAAACGCGAAAACGCACGCCGTAGCGCTCCGCGACCGCCCCACGCTGTCGGTCGATCATCTCGAGCAGCCCGCGGCCGACCGTGCCACACCCGACCATGCCGATGCGGAGCTCGCGCAGGGGCTCCACCCCCACGCCCTCGTAGCGCGGCCGCCCGCTCGTCGCGAGCTCTCGACCGAATGCGCCCGCGCCGCGCAGGACCTCGGCCAGGCGTTCCTGGTCGGCGAGAAACGCGTCGTGCCCGAACAGCGAGTCGAGCTTCCACAGCGACGACTGCGCGCCGGCCGCTTGCAGCTCGCGATGGAGCTCCACCTGCAGCGGCCAGGGGAACAGCATGTCGCCGGGCACGCCCACGACAATCGTCTCGGCGCTTACCTGCTCGAGCGCCGCGCGCACGTCGGGCCCAGCCTCGGCGATCGACCCGCGATCGATCGCTTCGCTGAGCATGAGAAACGTCTTCACCGGGAAACGCTCGGCAAACCGTCGTCCGTGGTGATCGAGATACTCGGCCACCGGCGGACGATCGAAGCCGGGCGCCAGTGTGCCGAATCGCGTATCGAGCTCGTCTCGTCCCCGGTAGGTGAGCATGCCGAGCTGACGCGCGCGGCTCATGCCGGTGGCCACGTCGCCGTTGCGCAGCCCATCACGCAGGCGAGCCCAAGGACCGAGATGCCAATCGGCGGCGAGGGATCGTCGAAGCCGCGCCAGGTGGACCCGTTCCCCGGCCAGCATGGGCAGAGCACGGTGTGATGGGCCGGCTCGATGAGTCCTGCGCCGAACATCGCGGGCCACCAGGCTTCGCGACCGTCATCCGGACTCGTTCCTGGATCGCCGAGCGGAAAAGGCGACGCCGTGATGCCGCCGCTGACGACAACGACGGGCGCCTCCCCAAGCTCTGGACCGTACGCCCAGCCTCCGAGCCGGACATCGGTCAACGTGTGCCTTTCGATCGTCAACGACGGTCGCTCGACGACGAGTTGCCGCGGACGCGTCCCGGTCAAGACGGGAGACGGGCTGGACATACGGGTTGACCTGGCTAGCCTACTACTAGTTTCGCCACATCCACATACGTGGATATGGGTTATGACGCGGCGCCCCGATGGTTCCTACCGTCTATCCCGTCTGCCGCCTGCCGCCCGCCGCCTGCCGTTACGGCGATGGCGCCTGTTTCCGCGCCCGCGCCACCGCCTCGTCCATTCGCGCGGCCAGGGGTGGAAACGCCGATGTTGGTCCCGACCAACGCAGCGCCTCGATGTCCTCGAACAGTGGGACATCGGTTCTGAGCGTCGCGAGCGTGCGGAAGAGCAGCGCCCGATCGCTATCGCGCCCGAGGGCGCGCGTCAATGCGCCAGCATTCGCCGCATCCACGTGCCAGGTGCGCCAATCGTCGGGAATGTGCTCGAGGTGACCGAAGCGGGCCAAGACGACGGCGGCCGACTTCGCGCCCCAGCCGGGGACGCCGGGATAACCGTCGGCGGTGTCGCCGACGAGCGCCAGATAGTCGGGAATCGACGGCGGCCGCACGCCGAATCGCGCGATCACGCCGGCTTCATCGCGCATCGTTCTCGTCCGCCGAAGCAGTTGCACGACGCGGCTGCCGCGCACGCACTGCGCGAGATCCTTGTCAGGGGTGCACACCCACACGCGCTCGACGCGGTCGTCCGCTGCTGCCGCTGCTGCCGCCGAAGCCAAGGCGTCGTCGGCCTCGAATTCGATCATCGGCCAGACGGCAACCCCGAGTGCCGAGAGCGCCTCTTCGAGCAGCGGGAACTGTGCGAGCAGATCGGGCTCGATGCCCGCACCGGTCTTGTAGCCGGGCCAGAGGCGGTTGGCAGGCTGATGAAAGGAGCCCGAGCCTTGAGGTTGCTGGGTTTCCGCAACCTGCTACGGGCCACCAGGTGGCGAAAGTGCCGAGGCGATCACGAGCGTAGCAGCACGACGAGCAACGTGATCACGGCGATGACAAATGCGCCGAATGACAACGCGAGCGCCTGAACCGAACGGCTATTCAACAATGACAGCAGCCCGGCGGCATCGACTGGGCCGTCTGGGGCCCCGGCGTTGGGCCCGGTTCTGAAGAGCGACTGGCTCATCACCCGCTTCGCGGCGAGCACGTCGCGGATGCCGTCCTCGAGATGGCGCTGATGGATCTTCTTGTCGACATCGCGGCCCGGCTCGCCTGCAGCCGCCAGCGCCGCCTTCAACACCGCGTTGCGGATGTCGCCCCCGCTCGCCTCGTGGGAGTCGGCCAACGAGCGAAAATCCACGTCGGCGCCGAGCGGCGTGAGTCGCGGATGCATCTGGACACGCCAGATGGCTTCGCGCTCGGCCGGCCCGGGCATCTCGAAGAGCACGTGGGTCCGAATCCGGCGCTCGAAGGCAGGGTCGAAATTCGCCGCGAGGTTCGTGGCGAAAATCACGACGCCGCCAAAGACCTCGAGCTCATGGAGCAGGACGGTGATCACCGTGTTCGCTTCCCGTTGAAAGCCGTGATCGGGCGAGATGGATCGACGGGACGCGATGGCATCGGCTTCGTCGAAGAACAACACAGCGCCTTCTTCTCGCGCCAGGCGGAAGAGCGCCATGACGTTCTTCGGCGTCTCGCCCATCCACATGGACTCCACCTCGGCATAGCGGACGACGAGCAACCGCCGGCCAAGGGCGTGCGCGATGGCTTCGGCGCAGATCGTTTTCCCGGTGCCAGGT
>JAIVJN010000145.1 GCA_020200025.1 Acidobacteriota bacterium
CCGTCCAGGCGGTCACCTCCGCCGATTCAGCGCGACTTACGGCCGCACGGAGTGCCTCGACGGTCGGTGCCCGGACATCCTTTCTCTCTGGCGCCACGGCCAGCACGACGCGGCTGTCCGCTCGCACCATGCGCTTGCCGGCGGCGTTCACCTCGTCGAGCGACACGCCGGGCAGAAAGGTCGACGCAATGCGATGCTCGAATTCGATGCCGGGAATCGGCTCCTGCTGAAGGAACGCGCGTACGTACTCGTCGGCATACGCGTGGCTCTCGGTCGTGTCGCGCTCCTTGTAGGCGCGCTCGTAGCTTGCGAGGAGCGCCGCCTTCGCCCGCTCCAGCTCGGGGGCGCCGAAGCCGAACTGCTGGACCCGGCGCGCCTCGGCGGTGAGCGCCTCCAGGCCGCGCTCGAGCCCTCCTTCGGCCACATTTGCCGAGAGCTCGAACAGATCGAGCGAACGACCGATGGACCCCGCGCCCGCGTCGGCCCCGAGAAACGGGGCGTCTGGTCGCCGTGCGATCTCGCGCAGGCGCAGGTTGAGTATCTGCAGGACGAGCTGCTCGACGAGGGTGCGTCGGTAGTCGCCAACCGTGCGCTCCATCTCGACCGGTCGCTTCGACGCCACCGTCACCGACCAGCTCTGCGCCTCGGGATCGGTGGCGACGCTGTAGAGCGTGTCGGTGTGAGGCGGGACATCGCGATCGACCTCCGGCACCTCGCCGGTCGCGGCCTCGAGGCTGCCGAAATGCTTCTCGACGAGCCCCTGCGCCGTCGCTGGCTCGATGTCGCCCACCATGACGACCCCCATGCGATCGGGGCGATACCAGCGCGCATAGAAATCGGCAATGCGCTGGCGCGGGAACGATTTCAGAATCTCCGGCGTGCCGATGGGCAGACGCTCGGGGTAACGAGAGCCTTGGAAGATGACTGGCAGCTGCTTCTCGCTGATGCGCGAGCCGGCGCCGAGCCGGCCGCGCCATTCCTCGATCACCACGCCGCGTTCTTTGTCGATCTCCTCGGCGACGAGCGCGATGCCGCCAGCAAAATCGCGCAGTGCGAGCACGCCGCGGTCGAGCTCGCCCTCACGATCCGTCGGCACCTCGAGCATGTAGATCGTCTCGTCGAACGAAGTCGAGGCGTTCACGTGCGGACCGAAACGTGCGCCGATCGACTCGAGAAACTGCACGAGCTCCCCCGGCTTGAAATGCTCGGTGCCGTTGAAGGCCATGTGTTCCAGGAAGTGCGCCAGCCCGCGCTGGTCGGCCTCTTCCTGGATGGATCCGGCATCCACCGCGAGCCTCATCGACACGCGGTTGTCGGGACGCCCGTTCTGCCGGATGTAGTACCGGAGACCATTCGACAGACGCCCGGTGTGCACGGCCGGATCGACGGGCAGCGGCTGGCTCGAGGCCAGCGCCGTGGATGGCTCTTGGCGCCCTGCCAGCGTAGGCTCCGGCGCCACCACTTGCGCTGATGGGCCGGCGACGGCGATCATCACGGCCAGCACGACGATTCCAAGACGGCGAATCAGCACGAAATGATCTCCTGATTCTGACGGGTTCCAGGCCCGGAGGCCTGGAGGCTGGGTGGCCTGGCGTCGACGCCGACACGCCCGCGGCTTTCAAGCCTCCGAGCCTTCAAGACTCCAAGCCTTTCGAAAGCCTCCCTCCAGCGTACCATTACCCCTCTATGCGCCTACGCATCAAACGCCTCGATCCGCGCGTGCCACTCCCCGCCTACGCGTCGACCGACGCGGCCGCCTTCGACCTGGCCTCGGCCCAGGACGTCGACGTGCCACCCGGAGCGATCCGCTTGATTGGCACCGGGCTCATCGTGGAAGTGCCGCGCGGCCACTTCCTCGCGATCTTTGCCAGAAGCAGCACCCCGTTCAAGCGCGGGCTCGTCGTGGCCAACGGCGTCGGCGTGCTGGACCCCGACTACTGCGGTCCCGATGATGAGCTGAAGGTTCAGGTCTTGAACGTCACCGCTGCGCCGGTGCGCGTGTCACGCGGCGACCGTCTGGGCCAGGGCATCGTGTTGCCGGCCCCGCGGGTCGAGTGGGAAGAAGTGGACGAGATGACGGGCGCGACGCGAGGAGGGTTTGGGAGTACCGGTCAATAGTGCAGAGTGCAGAGTTGCAATGAGAGATCGTCAGGCGATCTGGCAATCGGTCAAATCAACCCTGCACTCTTCACTCCAAACTCTGCACTCACTCTGAACTCTGCACTCTGCACTCTGCTACTTTGCACTCTGCGCGCCTCTGGCGAGCTTCGGCGCGGCCGCGCCGCAGCGGCCTATTGGCCGCGTAGGCGGGCACTGATCAGCAAGACAGGCACTTGTGATTGTTCTTCGCCCCGAGCTTCTCGAGCAGCGCGATCGTTTCCGGCCAGGGCTGAACTCGCTGCACGGCGCCGTTTGCCATGTCGACCGTCGTCTGCCCTTCGCGGTTGATCGTCGTGACGTCGGCGCCCTTGGACACCAGGTATTGAATCATCTCGGTGTCACCACGCGACGCCGCGTGGTGAAGGGCGGTATTGCCCTCGTGATCGCGCGCGTTGACGTTCGCGCCGACGACTTCCACCAAGTACTGGACGGCGGCCAGCATGCCGCTTGGAGCGAAGCGGTGCGAGTTGCCGGCAAACCCTTCGCCGTAGCCGACGCCGGCTGCGGCCAGCAGGGGCGGCACGCCCGGCCCGCCCGTGGGAATTGGCGGGAGACCTGAGATGTCGCGCGTCTCGCGGCGGCCGACATCACCCGTTTCGGGGCGTTCGGGCGGTTTCGCCGTGGAGATGTGTGGATCCGCGCCGTAGGCAACGAGCAGCTTCATGACTTCGACATCGGCGCCGTACGCCGCGCGCCAGAACGCCGTCGAGCCGACCTCGTCGACGCCAGACTGGTCGAAGTTGTAGTTGGACCACCACACCTTCTTGTTCACGCGGGCGTTCGGATCGGCACCCTTGTCGAGCAGCCGCTTCATGAACTCGACGTAGCTCAGCTTCTGGTTGAGATGCGCTCGTGGCTGCGGATACCCGGCGCGAGGCGCCCATTGCACGTTGATGGCCGCGTAGAGCGGTCCGACGCCGTTCTCGGCCACGAGATTCGGGTCCGCGCCGCGGTCGAGGAGCAGGCCGGCGAGGTCGAACTGGCCGTTCACGGCGGCCGCCAGGAGCGCCGTGGCGTTGTCGCCCCCCTTACGTTGGTTGACGTCCACGCCGGCGTCGAGAAGTGCCATGGCCACGTCCGCGTAGCCTTGGCGCGCCGCATAGAGCAGCGGCGTCATGCCGCCGTGAGCGTGCACTTGTTCGTTGATCAGGTACTGGCGATCCATGCCGGGCATGCGGACACGCGGCGCGGGTGCCGCGGCAGCCGGCGCCGGGCTTGCCTGGCGCCTCGGATCGGGGGCTGCGGCCGCCAGATTCCGGCCATCTGGGTTCGCGCCGTTTCGGCTCAGCGCCGCCAGGTCGACGACCTTGGTCGCGGCGTTCGGATCGGCGCCGCGCGCGATCAGCAGCTTGACGGCGCCGAGCCGGTTGCTCGCCGCCGCGAAGATGAGCGGGGTGTGTTCCCGCTCGGTCTCGGTGGCGTTGACATCGGCGCCACCGTCGATGAGCGCCGAGATGGCGTCGAGGTCGCCGGCGGCGGCGGCCATCATCAGCGGCGTTGTGCCGGTGTTGGTTCGCACGTCGGTCGGGGCGCCGGCCTTCAGCAAGCGCGCGATGACGGCTGCGCTGCCGCGCTCGGCCGCCAGGTGCAGCGGCGTGTAGCGTCCAAAACGCGACGTCGCGCGCACGTTGCCACCGGCGACGATCAGCGTGTCGGTGAGCTCGGCATCGCCTCGCCTGGCCGCCCAGTGCAGCGCCGTCACGCCATCCCCTTGTGCAGCATTGACATCGGCGCCCTGCTTGATCAGCGCCACGACCGCCGCACGATCGCCGGCCATCACCGCATCGGCGATCGTGCCGTCAGCCGCGTTGACGACCACCGACAGTGCACACGCGCCGACGGCACTCGCGCACGCCGCCCAGATGAGCCTGCCACTCCGCATGTTGCTCCTCCCGATTACCCGATGCCGCGCCGTGCTTCACGTCATTGACGTGGTGCACTGTGCGATTGGTGCGGCTGGTTTCTTGGTTACTCTACGGCCACCGTCGTCTGTTGCGCGGCATCGAGATCGAAGGCACCGCTACTGGTCGCCATCGGGCGTGTTCTTCAACCGTTCGAGGAAGTAGGGGAACAGACTGACGTGATAGCGGTTGATCTTGGCGAAGTCGCGGATGCGATCTTCGCGCTCGTTGTGGTGCGACGCATTGTGAAATCCGGTGTTCACGCCGGTCGAAGGGAACACGCGGTTGGATACGTCGCGCGACATCTTGAACGAGAACACGCGCGTGATCTCGGACGCGAAGGCGAGCGCCTGGAGATCGAACATCAGCTTGACGTGCTCTTCGAAGGAGTCGGGCACACCAACGGGTGCACCGGGCAGCTCGCGCGGGTCGCCGGTCGAATTCGACGATTCCACCTTCTGAATGCGCCGCTCGATCTCGCGTACGTCCTCTAGATAGTCGGTCAGCCGTGCCTTGTCGGCCGGCCCGAGCTGGGCCTTGAGACGGTCGACCGATCCCATCATTCGGTCGAGGATGCTGCGGTCCTCTTGTCGTCGCCGCGCGCGGTCGGCTGGCGTCGCGCCAACGCCGAACAACTGGTCGAAGACCATGCGCGGATCGCGAATCATCGGCAGCGGCTCGTCGGGCGACGCCCAGCTGATCGTGTCGGTGTAGACGCACGAGTAGTTGTATTCGCAGCCGCCCGCCTGATCGACGTTCTCGATGCACAGTTGCATGGAGGGAATGGCCGTGTCCTGACCGAACCGCTGGGCGTAGAGCTGGTCGATCGAGGTCCCCGCCAGCACGTCGGAGCCCATCGTCTGCTTCGGGTGCGACTGGGTGAGAAAGACCGCGCTCGCGCGGAAATGGTCGCCGCCAATCTCCGGCGTCGTGAACGCTTCGGCGTTGCGAACGTCGGTGTTGCTGACGATGGTGATGTAGTCGCGGAAGGGCTCGAGCGGGGCGAGGCTGGAGGGCGTGAGGTCGAAGTCGGCGCCGACCGCGGCGGGCGCCCACAAATTGGCCTTGGCGCCGAACGTCGTGCTGCCGGCAGCGCCGTGCACCATCTCGATGGCGGCAAAGCGAACCTTGCCCTTGGCGGCGGTCTGCGCCGACGCGGTGGCCGCGGGGACCATCGCGTCGAGGAGCGGCAAGGCCATCGTCGCTCCGAGGCCCTTGAGGACGGTCCGGCGTGACAGGTGGCGCTTGGTGATGAACATCGTCTTCTGCCTCCGTGGGGCGGCTCGTGCAGAGCCGCCGAATTCGCACGACGGGCGATCGCCCCGTCTCGCTATCTCGCCTGATCCGCCGTCTCAGTCGCCTGCGTTCGGCTCATCTGGAAGGCTGGACTCTTCACCACGCCAACGATGAACGCGGCCAGCTTGTGGTCCTGTTTTTCTGCGTCGCGCACGATCGCCCGCACGGTCGGCATGTCGTAGGGCTCGACCCGGCGGCCGATGGCATACGTCATGAGACTCTCCGTGAACGTGTTGAGCATGGCGGCCTTGTGCTTGAGCAGCGCATTCCGCAGGCCGACGGGACCCTCCATTCGGGTGCCGTCGTAGAGCTCGCCGGTGGCATCCACCGGCACGCCGTTGTCCTTCATCCGATACTGCCCGGTCACGTCGTAATTCTCGAGGGCCAACCCAATTGGGTCGATCACCTTGTGACAGGAGGTGCACGCCGGGTTGGCACGATGCTGCTCCATGCGCTCGCGCACCGACAGGAGCTTGCCAGCCTCGGCGGCCTTGGTCTCTTCGAACGCCGGCACATTCGGCGGCGGCGGGGGCGGCGGCGCGCCAAGCAGCACCTGCAGGACCCATTTGCCGCGCTGCACCGGCGAGGTGCGATCGGCCACCGACGTCATCATCAGGAAGCTGCCGTGGGTCAGGATGCCGCGGCGGTTCTCGGGCAGGGTCACGCGCCGGAACGACGTACCGGTCACGTTCGGGATGCCGTAGTGCCGTGCGAGGCGCTCGTTGACGAAGCTGTAGTCGGCGGTCAGGAGATCGAGGACGCTCCGGTTCTCGCGCACCAGGTTCTCGAAGAAGAGCTCCGTCTCGCGTCTGAACGAGTCGGACAGCGATCGATCCCAGTACGGATACAGCATGCCGTCGGGACGGATCCGGTCGACATCCTGCAGGTGCAGCCACTGCGATCCGAACCGGGTCGCGAGCGCCGCCGAGCGGTCATCGGCCAGCATGCGTCGCACCTGGCCCTCGAGAACCGCCGGCGTCTTCAAGGTCCCGTTCATGGCGACCTTCACGAGCTCGGCATCGGGAACGGTGCCCCACAAGAAAAACGACAGCCGCGAGGCCAGCTCGACGTCGGCGATGCGATAGGCGCGGTTGGTGGGTGCGGCCGGCGCCTGCTCGACGCGGAACAGGAAGCGCGGATTGGCGAGAATGCCCTGCACGGCGAGGCGGATGCCGCTCTCGAAATCGCCGCCGTCCTGGCGCCCCTGCTCGTAGAAGGCGGTGAGATCCTGCAGATCGCTGTCCGCCACGGGCCCGCGAAACGCCTGCATGGCGAGGCGCGCGAGGATCTCACGCGCGCACGACGCTTCCTCTGCCGCTGCGGTCGGGCGGCAGGAAAAGATGCGGCGGCGGCTGGGCGTGTCGGAAACGCCGGTCACCGTCATCGGTCCGGCGATGACCATGTCCTGGAGATGCGGTACTGAGGTGATGCCAAAGCCGGTGCCGATGCGGGTATCGATCAGCGTGTGATCGATAGGCACCATCAAGTCGTCGACCGGGCCCGAAAAGCGCGGCACGAAAACCGCGGAGATTCGCTGCGGCCCAGCCTTGATGTGGATGGGCGGCGTCTCGAGCGAGAGGCCCTTCTCGCCGGCGTCGCTCATCTTGGGGTCGACTTCGAGGACCGCCGCGCGCTCGCCGTTCACCGAAATCTCGAGCAACTCGTTGCTGCCGGCCATGGCGATGCCGGTGTTGCCGAAGAGCTCGCCGCTGACCGTCCTGACGAGCATCACCTTGAACACATAGGTGCCGTCGGCGCCGAAGGTATGCACGACAGAGATGCCGCCTCGCGATCCAAATGGCGCGCCCTCGACGTAGCGCATCTGCGATTCGACGGCCAGCACGCGGTAGGTCACCGAGGTCGGCGACGCATGCGGGTCGCCGACCGCGAGGCGGCTGACTTGACTCGCGGCGCGCAGATAACCTTCGAGCAGCGCGGGCGAGAAGCTCTGCGAATCGGCGATGTTGTCGAAGCCTTGGCTGAGCGTGTCGGCGGGAAGGAGCGACGTGACGTCGACGTCGACGTCGAGCAGGTCGCGCACGGCGCGCTGGTATTCGACACGGGTCAGACGTTGAAAGGGACGCCACCCCGGATTCGGGTTGAGTGCCGAAAACTCGTCCATCCGCCGCTCGAGCGATGAGGTCAACGACTCGATGGTGGGCGCCTCGGGCCGCTTCGAGCCGGCTGGGGGCATCATGCCGGCCCGCAGCTTCCGGATCATCTTCTCGACGAGCTCCGGCTGCTCTTGCGCACGCATCGCGTCGAAGCTGGCCAGCGACAGGCCGCCGGCCTTGCCGCGATCGCTGTGACAGGTTGCACAGTACTGAGCGACGAGCTTGGTCTGGTCGGCCGCGGACATTCCCGGCACCAGGTCGGCCCCCGGGCGGCGCACCGTCGGCGGCGCAGGACGCGGCTGCGGCGCCTTCGCGCGCGGCGCACCCGTGGCGTCGCCGGAAACGCTCACGCCGCTTGTCGGTACGGGCGCGGCTTGCCGGCCATCAGCCGACAGTCCGAATCCTAGCAGCACCAGACCTAGAGAAGCCCCGAACAGCTTGCTCATGCCACCCCCGCGGCGCCCGCTCATTCGCGGGGCGCGCCCAGTAAATATGCCGATTTCCCTGACGAGCAGTATAGGGCGCGCGCGCAGGGGTGTCGCCCTCCTTGTTGTTTCAAATTGTTGCCCTACCCGAGGTTGTCGATGAGGCTGCGCGAGAGCGCGGCACCCCACCCTCTTCGCGCATTTGTTCCAAATTGTTGCGGCTGCGCTTGGCCTAAAACGCGCCATCCGACTGATTCGCTTGTAGTTAGGGCCTCAAATCGCTATCTTGACACGCCGAGTACGTTGGCCTCGTCACGCAGAGCGAGGCCGCTAGGCGTGTCGACGTCATCTTGCACAACCGTCGAGGAGGCGGGCGCGATGATCCACGTCAGAAGACTTTGCACGTGGT
>JAIVJN010000375.1 GCA_020200025.1 Acidobacteriota bacterium
GAGGGACTTCCTATGGGATTGCAACTGATCGGCCGCGCATTTTGTGAAGCGCAGCTGCTGCAGATTGCTCGCCTGTATGCGGAGAGCAGTGATCGGAAAAATGTGCGCCCTACGGCCATTCAGGTATCGGTCCGGGTGGACGAGCAGGCTGTTACCCGCGGAGCCGGTTAACACACCGCTCGCCGCGGGACATCACCTCACCCACAGGACCACGGGGCGTGCCACTCTCGACTATCGAACGCCCTTCCGATCCAAATCGCGCAGAGCGACGCCGGCGAGATTGCGGAGCTCCCAAGCACGCTTTATGCAGCAGGCAATGATCAAGTTGAGCTATGCAAACCTCGACTCAGGAACCGCGGTACTCCAAGTCGGCATTACGCCTTCGCCTGCTCTCGACCTCGACCAGAGCCTGCATGCTGCTTACGTACTCATCATGCAGGCATTGTCGAAGCATGGCTATTGCCAAGTTAAGACGTGTGACCGTCGCCGCGAGCTCGACTCGAGTCCTCAAGGCTTTCGCCGCTCATAGGCCTTTGTGAGTCCACTAGCGCACACAACGTTTCTGTCACGAGCTCTCGATACGCGAACGCATCGGCCCTCATCGCGACGAGTTCGTGCTCCAAGTCGTTGCACTGGTGTGCGAGATGTGCACATGTGTCGCCGAAGGTCTGGCGCGTATGTTTCGTAGGATGTGGGACTTGAGCCTGTCACAACGGCGGCGTCCGCTGTGCCACCCTGTCCGATCCTGGTAAGTCCGCGCCAGCGCCAGCATCTTCGCCTCGCCGAACAGATCGCCCAGGAGGTCAGGCTCGTCGGCGTGCCGTTGTCTCGGACGCCATTCGGAAGAATGACCGCCGGGTGACCCGTCACGTTCGTCACAATCAATTGCACGGAGCTCGTTGGGGCAACGCACTCGCGCGAAATCCTTCCTATCAAGCACTCCTGGCGTGAACAGCGAACCCGACAAGGGCTTTGAGACGGAACCGAGGAGCTGGCCCCAGAGCTGAAGGCCGAGATGGCCGGTTTGCAGGCTCGGACGTACCTTTCTCGGCCGCGCCGTTCGAGCATCTTGGCAGGGATCTTCATCGGAAACCTGGCCAAGAGCCACCGGCAGCGCTGGACACGCGAATGCGCATCTTAGCAGCCCGTGGTGAAAGTCCCGACGGCATTCGACCGGTGAGCCATCCCCGCGGGCTGCGTTGCTCCTTCTTCAAATATGGGCCGATATTCTCAGTCGTCGCGCCTTGCCCGCGGGGCGGGGTCCCCAGCGCGGCAGCCGTGCTGGGGTGCCGGGGCGTCTCACCGGTCTCGGTGCTCGCCCGGCCGCCCGCGACACCATACCGTCGGTTGGACTGAATGTGTTGCCTTCCCCAGACGCGACGACACGCAGTTTTCTGGCATCGCGCTTGTTAGTGGGTGAGTCGCATTCAGATCGTGAGGCGTGCGATGAAGGGATCCGGACTCTCACCCGTCGAGGCCCAGGGCCGGCGACTGCATCGGCCCGCGGATCGGCGCCGCGGCTTGCACACCGTGCTGCGCTCGCTCGCATCCGAGCTGCACGCCAGCCGCGATCGCATCGACCTGGCCACGGTGCTCACCGGGCAGCTCGCCGGCTTGCTTCCCGTCCGCGATGTACGGCTGAGCGAGCTGAAAGGCGTGGGCGCCTTGCGCGACGACACACCGATCCGGTCGCGTGATTACGTCGCCTTTGCCGTGCCTCTCGCCGATCCCACCCGCCGGATCGTTCTCGAGGCCTCGTTCGACGATGGCGAGGGTCTCGATGCATGGAGCACGCAGTTGCTCGAGAGTGCTGCCCGCCTGGCCGCACTCGTCCTCGAGACACCACGTTCCGCCGCCTCGTCACTGTCGGCGATGACGACACGGCGCGACGGTGCCGCGCCGCTCATCGGATCGAGCGCTGTCATGCAAGCGCTGCGCGAACGGATCGAGCGGGTCGCAACCACCGACTTCACCGTCCTCATCGAAGGGGACAGCGGCACCGGCAAAGAGCTGGTCGCCCGTCAGGTGCACGAGCTCAGTCGGCGCAGGAACGGCCCGTTCATCGCGATCAACTGCGCGGCGCTCGTCGAGACGCTCATCGAAGCCGAGCTCTTCGGCATCGAGGAGCGGACGGCGACGGGCGTGCGCGGCCGGCGCGGCAAGTTCGAGCACGCCGAGGGCGGCACGTTCTTTCTCGACGAGATCGCCGAGCTCTCGATGGCGGCACAAGCGAAGCTGCTGCGCGCGATTCAGGACCTGACCGTCGAACGGGTTGGAGGCCAGGGCGGGCGTCGTGTCGATACGCGGATTGTCGCGGCCACGAATCGCAATCTGGCCAGTCTGGTGGAGCGCGGCCTGTTCCGCGCCGACCTGTTCTATCGGCTCAGCGGCCTCGAAGTGCGGGTGCCGGCACTGCGCCACCGCAAGGACGACATTCTCGAACTGGTGCAGTACTTCCTCTCGCGCAGTAGCGCGCGCCATCGCTACAGCCTCACCGCGGCAGCCGTTGACGCCCTCACCATCTACGATTGGCCCGGCAACGTCCGGGAACTCGAGCGGATGATCGAGGGCGCCGTGGCGACTGCCGAATCCCAGCAGATCGGCCTGGACGACTTGCCGGTCAGCCTGCGGGGCGCCTACGGCGAGGTCCTGATGCCCGCGATGCAAGCCAGCGACACGATGCGCGCCTGGGGCAGCCGCTATGCCCGGCTGGTGCTCGAGCGCTCCAATCGCAACAAGCGGCAGGCGTGTCGGGTCCTCGGCATCACCTATCACACGCTCAACGCCTACCTCGATTATCGTGCCCCAGAGGCGAACGCCGCGCGCCCCCCGGGAGCGGAGTCATCGCCCGTGCCCGACACGATCCCGTAGCGGCGCGGCTCCCTTCCAGGCCGCCGGAGGTCACGCCGAACACACCATTCGCAGGCAGCGCGAAGTCTTGGTCGCCGCAAGTTCGTGCTCGCCGACAAGAGAGCGATTGAACTTGGAAACGGCCGCCCTTTCCTTTGGTGCGACATGTTGCACCATCGAGTGATCCGTTACACCTGTCACTCGAGAGCGTCTCACGCGACGCTGCGCCGGTTCGTTCCACCTTAGTTCCTAGCCCAGAGTCACTTGCACGAGCCGCATGCAAGCGGGCGGCGTCTCTTCGCTGTCACATCGATTGTCACGTCGTGCGCCCGAGTCACGATGCGCGGCGCTGTCGGTGCGCCGCTCAAACCCCTGTCTGTCAGCGCCATAGGGTGATGCGCGTCACGGGGCGGGCCTTCGGGCGCGAAACCTGCTGTGTGCTCCGCCGCGTGCGACGGCCTTCCGACGCCGCAGGCTTGGGATCCTTCACTCGGAATCAGGGCCAATGAGCGAACATTCATCTCACCAGCCGGCGCGACCGCGCCAGGATACGGGTCAGCCTTCAGACCCGAAGGGATATCCACAGCAGAATCCACCGCCGCCGACCAAGCCGGACCCGTGGGACGATCCCAAGACACCCACGCCGGGCGACTCGAAGCCCTACCCCGATCCGACCACGCCTGATCCCTGTCGACAGCCACCGGATTGCCCCAAGACTCCGCCATGCCCGGAGGGCCCGTCGGCGCGCGATCCCGATCCATGCGTCGACCACGCCGCCACCCGCGCCTAAGCCGACGCCAGCGCCCTATCCGACGCCGAAACCCGCGCCACCGTCCTATCCCCAGCCCGAGCCGGAACCATCGCCGTATCCGAAGCCCGAGCCTGCGCCCTCCCTATCCCGAACCCCCTGCGACGACGCCGTACCCCGAGCCGGATCAGCCGGGACGACAAGCCGCGCCCGAAGCCCGATCCGGACGATGACGGCCAGTACCCGACCAAGCCGGGGAGGGCGGTGCAGAACCGCAAAAACCCGGTCAAGGCGGGCAGGGTGGTGGACCAGGTGCGCCACAGAAGACGCACAAGAACGCCAATGAGTATCTCGTCTGGCTCAAAGAAGAGTACGGCACCGGTCAAGAGAAGCTGCTCGAGCTCGAAGCGCTGAAGACCAATCAGGGCGACCTCGCACACAAGCGCGCGGAGTTGCATCTGGCCTGGGCGAAGAAGTGGCACGACTTCTTCAAGTCGAACCTGCAGACGCACATCACCAACATCGTCACCTTCAACGAGGCCGAGAACGCAGAAAAGGTCGCCAAGACCACGCTCGAACAACAGCGGAAGCACGCCGCCGATCTGGAGAAGATCGCCGGCACGCAGGAAATGTCCCGCCGCGTCCGTCGACCGCTTCCACGGCCATCGGAGAGCGATCGACCTTGTCCCAATGTGCCGGTTCTGGGATATTGGAATCGGCAGGGGGGCGTTAGTGCGCAAGCTGACCATCGATCTACAGGACGGCTTTTCGGGAGACGAAGTGGTGGTCCGCGTCAACGGCGAAGAAGTGGAGCGGCGTCCGGACGTGCGGACCAAGCGGACGCTGGGACTGGCGCAGTCGTTCCATATTCAGATTCCAGACGGCCTGGTGACGCTCGAAGTCGACGTGCCGGCCAAAGGCGTCCGCGGCACCACGCGCGTGGAGCATGCGCAGCTCGGCGTGTCCATGGGCGGACGAGAGCTGCAGTTCATTCAGTCGGACAAGGAGTTCGGATACGGCTAAGCGCGGCCTGGGCGTCCCAGGCCGCATCACCGAGCGGGGACCCATGGACGAGAAATGGCGCATCGGCGAGATGGCGGCCGTGCAGCCGGCATCGGTCTCCGGCGCAAGCGCGGGCGTCGCACCTGTCGCTGCGCCACGCCCTGCGGCGGCGGCGGCGACGGCGATCAGCGGGCGTTTCGAAGGTCCGATGAGTGCGCCCAAAGCGGGCAGCGAGCAACTGGAGCTCCGCGTCGACGTCGACGCCCGACTGCCGAACGGCGCGACGATGAACCGGGTAAGCGGCGACTTCTTCGCGGTCAATCATCTGAATCTACCGGGAAGCCCGCCGCGCACCTGGAAGGTCTACCGCGAGTCCTGGCTCGTCGAGTCGCCGCACGTCACCGCCTCCGCCACGCTCGTGGAGATCGCGGGCACCGTACGCTTCTGGCACGGCACTCACCCGCCCGCGAACATCCGCATCCGCATCGCCATCTCCGGTCAGGCCATCGGTCCGGCGCAGGTCGCGCTCACGCTGCAGGGCGGCACCATCTGGCAGTACACCTGCTCCCGGGTGAGCGATGCCTTCCGCAGCCTGGAGCTGGAAGTCGACGTCTGCGAATCCGCCAACCGGCCCCCTCTGCTCCCCGACTACAGCGTCTCGAGCCACGCGAATCGTCCCGCCGACATCCCGGCACGCCGGCTCACGATCGAGCGCGCGTTCGCCGAAGCCGGCGTGTCGATCACCATCCGGCCCGATCACTCGGTCATCGATGATCGGAATCCCGCATTCGCGAGCTGGTCCGACGCCGAGCTCCATGACGTCATGGAGACGCACTTTCGCGACGCGGCGCTCGAGTGGCCACGGTGGTCGTTGTGGGGGCTCCTGGCCGGACAGTACGAGGACCCGCGCGTCGGCGGCGTCATGTTCGATG
>JAIVJN010000376.1 GCA_020200025.1 Acidobacteriota bacterium
GGGCACGAAAGGGTCGGGCGGCCCCATCGGGCCCGGATCTCCCGTCAATCACACACTGCAGAGGTATCACGCGATCGCGGGACTCAGTCCCGAGGAAGCTTTGCCTTACCCATTCTCCACACACTTCCCCCCTTCCTTCCCGACGATCGACCTGTATCCGTTCGCATACGTGCTCCCGTCCAACCAGCTCTTGGTGCACTCGCGAAACACGTCCCGACTCTACGACCTCCCCTCGAAGACCTGGACGGCGACCCAGCTCAAGACGCAGCATCCCTTCTCACGCACCTATCCGGTGGAAGGGACCTCGGTGCTCCTGCCGCTCCTGCCTTCAAGCACCCCGGCGTATCGGCCTCGCGTGCTGATCATGGGTGGAGGTGGAGCCGACCCCGAGACGGTGACTCCCTCGACGCCGGCGACCAAGACCGCGGAGATCCTCGATCTCGGCGAAGCCGCACCCGCCTGGCGGTTCACTCAGCCGATGAAGTTCGCGAGAGTGATGCCGGACGCTGTCCTGCTGCCCGACATGACTGTGCTCGTCGTCGGCGGCAGCGCAACGGGCAAGGCCGATTCGGGAACGGATCCCGTACTGAGTCTCGAGCTCTTCGATCCGGTGTCAGAGACGTGGTCGACGATGTGCCCCATGACGGTGCCGCGGCTGTACCACTCCACGGCGCTTCTGCTGCCCGACGGGACCGTCTTCATCGGCGGCAAAGACGGTCTTTTCAACGATCATCCTTACAAGTACCCCGAGCACAGAGTCGAGATCTTCAAGCCACCGTACTGCTTCAAGGGCCCACGACCGGTGATCACGGGAGCGCCGTCAACGGTCACGTGGGGCACGACGTTCTCGATCAGTTGCCCGAGCGCCCTGCAGATCGGATCCGCGGTCCTCATTCGACCTGGATCGGTGACTCACTCGTACAACATGGAGCAGCGGCTGGTTGGGCTGACGATTACCTCGCGAACTGCCAGCCAGCTGACGGTGCAGACGCCGCCGACCGGCAGCATCGCGCCCCCTGGTCACTACTTGCTGTTCGTCCTCGCCTTGAACAATGTGCCGTCCATTGGAAAGTTCATCCAACTCGCGTAGCGCGAGCAAGGTCGAGGCAGGCCCCTTCGCGGGCGCGAGAGAGGCCACAGGTTGAGACCCTCGAGAGGGCGTGCGCAAAGCCAGAGAATTGCCAGTCACCTGCGGGCCGCACGTATGTCCGCCGATGACGCAGAGCGGGCAGGTTGAGTCTGAGCTAGTGCGTGCAGGTCTTCGGGCCGTCCCGGATCAAGAACGTCACCTCTCCGCCCATCGTCCGGACGATCAGCCCTGGAAGAACATCTGGCCGATGCGCTCGTGAAGGTGGCGACCGCCATCTCGATCCACCAGCGCTGCGACCCACGTCCACACACGGAGCAATTCGAGCAGCACCCACTTGGTCAGCGTGTGCGCTCTCACGGTCTGGGCGCCCTCGCTGGACCATACCGTCGGCGCCGAGGAGATCCTGCATGTAAATGTGCGGCATGAGCGCCGACCCCAGCCGCGAGCCGGGCGTGTGAGCGCCTTTTGGTGCGCAACTCACGCTCCACGGATTCCAAACATCCGCCGTAACCTCACCGCAACCAGAGGAGTGCCTTCAATTTGGGCAGGGGGAGTGCGGCCAGGGGTGGGTGGACTGGACGTCGACTGACGATTAAGCCGCAGCGCGGTCGTAGCGATGGTGCAGGCCGCCGACCTGTGGAATCGTCACAATGCGCCCGGCCGACGGCGGGGCGACCGGGCGCTGATCGGCGTGTCCTTGCCACGCGCCAGATGTGTTCGCCATCGCATCTAGTACGCGATGTACTCCGTGAGCAGTCCGTGCCGCCCCGCCGCGTTCACGACGATGACGTGGTCGAGGCACTCACGTCGGATCGCGCCGATGACGCGCTTCACGTAGGCATTCTGCCACGGCGACCGCCGCGCCGTTCGAACCGTGTGGATGTTCATTGCGGCGATGGTCGTCCCGACATCGGCGAAGACCGCATCGCGGTCATGCAGTAGAAACCCGGGCGCCTCGATTTCTGGAAAGGCGTTGCGAAGCTGCTGTGCTGTCCAGGCCGCTGTCGGATGCTCCGTGACCACTACTTGGAGGATCCGTCTACGGTCGTGCGCGAGGATAATCAGCACGAACAGCAGTCGGAACGTGACCGTCGGCACGACGAACAGGTCGGCGGCCATGATCTGGCGGTCGTGGTTGGCGAGGAACGTCCGGCATGCTTGCGACGGGGGCCGTCGATGACGCCGCATGTACTTGGCGACCGTCGACTGACTCACCGAGATACCCAACTTCTGAAGCTCGCCGTGAATCCGAGGCGCACCCCAGAGGGGATTCGCGGTGGACAGCTCGCGAATCAGGGCGCGAACGTCTCGTGGGACGCACGCGCGCCCGGCGTGCTGTCGACTCTTCCAGGTCCAGAACAGGCGGAAGCCGCGGCGGTGCCACGCGATGACGGTCTCCGGCTTGACGATCTGAACGGCTGAACGCCAGCCGCGCCATGAGCGCGACAGCCACGCCCACAGTATCCGGTCGGCCGACGTTAAACGAACACGCGAGCGGCGGGATCGATTCACCACGCCCAGCTGGTGTCGAAGCGCGATGATTTCCAGGTGCAGTGAGGAGCGTGACCGAACCAGGAACCGCAGCGAGTGGAGTAGTGAGACGAGGACGGACGCCACGAGCGGAGCCTGTCGGAGAACGCCCGGAACGTCAATCAACGCAAGACGTACGGTGTTTTCGCTAGGCACAACCACCGATCGATCATCTTCGCTACGAACCCCAAAGAACACGGTCGCAGTGAGCAACTGATGTTGCCACTGATGCACCCCCAGGCATCCGCCGCGTCAGCTCACTGCTGCCGCTGGTTGGTGCCCGGCTTGCTGTAGCTGTTGACCGGCGGGAGTTGTGCGCCGCTGCCAGCGGGCGGTTGCTTACCGGCGACGGCCTTGTTCCGAAGCGTCCCAATCCCTTCGATCTTCGCCTCCATCACCTCGCCCGCCTTCAAATAGCCCGAGCGCGTCCCGGCGAACATTGCACCGGACGACGTGCCCGAGGTCGTCCCCCCGTTGATCACGTCACCCGGGTGCAGCGTCACGATCGACGAGCCGTACTCGATGAGCTCCCAGACGTTGTGGATCATGTCCTCGATCTTCGCCTCCTGCACGAGTTTGCCATCGATCAACAACTGCATATGGAGGCGCTTCGTGGGGTCGCCGTAGAACTCGGCCGGAACGATCCACGGCCCGAGCGGGGCGAACGTCTCGTGTCCCTTGCCGACCAGCCAGTCCGAGCCCTGGCCGAAGCCGCCCGGCGGGCGGCCGCCTCGATCGGAGACGTCGTTGTGAATCGTGTACCCGAAGACGTAGTTCCGCGCCTGGTCCGCCGTGACATAGCGCGCCGTGCGGCCGATTACCACCCCGAGCTCAACCTCCCAGTCGGTGTTGTCCCGGCCGTGCGGGAGGACGACCTCATCTTCGTGGCCGATGATGCCCCCGCGGGTCGTCTTATAGAACAGATACGGGACGCCGCGGTTCGCCATGCGCTTGGCACGGGCGGCGGCCCGCTCCTCGGCGCTGCACGCCTCGCAGGCGTGACTGAAGAAGTTGACCGCGGCGTTCAGCATCTTGCCCGGGTAGCGGAGCGGCGCGAGGAAGCGGACGTCACTCGCGGTGTGGATGTAGGCCGGCCGGCGCGTCCCCGTGAGCTGTCCTCTGCCGACGACGTGGTTGACGATCTCGTAGATCCGGTGCTTCAGCCCGTACTCGTACTGGCCGATCAGAGCGACCAGGGTGTCGGGGACAGTAACCACCGGGTAGTTCCCGGTCATCTCGAGGTTCCGGTTGGCGCCGTCGAGCTCGACGACGTACTGCTCACGCAGCACGAGGGCGACGGCTTCCCGCCCGGCGATGTCCACCGTGGCCAGGTTGAACGGCTCGACGGAGCTGGTGGCCTGCTCGGCGGCCTGCGACGGCAATCCGAGCAGGACGACCGCGGCAAGGACAGCTAGAGCGTGACGCATAAGAAGGAGCCTCCAAATTGGATGATCTCGACGAGAACGGATTCTGTCCGCGTGCGGGGACTATAGGAGTTCGTCCGCGGCCTGTCAACGACAGCCCTGCGCGCCGGCATCGAGATCAACCCCATGGTGGCGTCCTACCCCATGGCATCGCCGCACCTCATGGCATCTCCACCCATGGCGGGTTCGATGGTGCCTCTCCGGACGGGACGTAGGGATAGAGAGCCGTCACTCGGCCGGCAGGGCCTGGTGCGTTCAACCCCATGGTGGACCGCAACTCCAGGGCATGCCCGTTGCGATGCCAAGAGCAAGGTGCCGAAATCGCCTAGAACAGCAGGCCTGCCCCTTGGGAGATCAGCGCCCGTGGAAGGGGCATGACCCCATGGAAGCCTCATACCCCAATGGACGATCTCCAATGCACCGCACCGGAACGCGGGCACGAACGAGCGTCATCCCATGGCTCGGGCCGTCTCGTCAAAGGCCGTCGCAAAGCTGTGGCTGGTGAGACGCACGCCATGGATTCACTATTAGCGTGGCGCTGGGTGGTTAAGCGATGGACCTCCCTTCACGTCCATCGATCCGAAGCCAGCGATCACATATCAACCCTTGGCGCTCTGGCCGGACCTCTTGCCTCGAGCCATCGCGAACCCGTTCGGTCCGAAAGTGTTACCGATGTCTCCGGAATAAACCGTCACCCATGTGACCGGAATAGACCCGAATGGGTCACAGACGCGTTGCTTGCCGCGTGGGTCTTGGGTACGGGGCAGTGGCAGCTTTGGTGATGAGAGGCAAAGCGGCCGCCGCGCTGGCCTCTGGGCTAGAACAGCGGCTGGCCTTGAACACTGACACTTCTGGCAGCGTCCCAGCAATCAGTGCCGGCTGGCGCAGGCGAATTGCGCTGAAATCGAATATGAAAATGGCGACGTGCGGATTCAGACATGGCGGTGTGTGAGCACGGGCACGAAGACAGTCCAGCTTGGACCTGGCTGCCTGGGCGAGCGGAAGGAAGGTCGAAGTGGCCAACTAAGAAGTTGTTGTGAACGACAGCGGCACCGCGCCGTCGGCACCGGTGAAGTTTCGTGTTGGGCGCCCATCTGCGCAGGACACGAGTTCTTCAGCGACTGGCTGTCCAGAACGGCACTAGGCGTTTCGACTAACCTATCCACCATGCACCCACAGCCACTGTTGCGCATTGCTCTGATCGGCCTGTTCGTGTTCTCAGTGGCGGGCAGCGCCGCGCCGCAAACACCGCCGTCTGCCCCACGGTGGTGGCAAGACCGACGTGGTCGCGGGTGCTGAAGATGCCCGATGGGCGGACCTTCGTCAGCGACGGCGGCCTATCGGTCGACGCCAAGTTCGCGCAGCCCGCCACGTTGCCGTCGGCCGTCCTTCCGCCGGAAAGCGCGAAGATCCTTGCTGGCTATCTCGCAACGCCGTACGAGGCGGAGATCGGTCTGAGCGAGCTGCGGGTCGGCAGCTTCAAGAACACGTTCATGACGCCAGGCGGAATCGCGCTCAACGGCAACTACATCGAGTTCCTGCGTTCGATTCTGCCGCCCACTACGACTCGCTTGCGCACGAAAAGCAAGACAGATCCGGTGGTCATTGTGAAGGACGGCCAGGGGGTTGGCATCATGATGCCGCTGGCGATGCCTTCACCGTAACGAACACACGAGGCGGCGCTGCCTTCATGCCACGGCTAGATGTGGCAGTCTCGGATTGGCCCGCCGAGCGGTTCGTTTAACGGAACCTGGCCTTCACCTTTTAATCAACAAATCTGGAAAAACATTTGATTTCCGGCTTACGTCCCTAACGCTTAACGCGCTCAAACGGTTCCCTGGGCTGCCAGGGATTCGACGACGAAGACATCCACGGGCTTTACGAGGTGATGCTCGAAGCCGGCGGCGCTCGTCTTCTGCCGGTCTGACTCTTGGCCATAGCCGGTGAGCGCGATGAGCCGGATGCCCCCGAGGCCTGGAAGTTCGCGTAAGCGCGCGGCCAGCTCGTACCCGTCCATGACCGGCAGGCCAATGTCGAGGAACGCAAGCTTGGGAACGAAGTCGGCAGCGGCACGCAGCGCGGCCGGCGCGTCGTGCGCGATGCGCGTCTGGTAGCCCTTCGCCTTCAGAACTTCCGAAAGCATTAGGGCGCTGTCTTCATTGTCGTCGACCACAAGAATCCGCAGTCCGGTAGCAGCGGCGCCGGCTTCGGGGTGCGCCGCCGGTTCGGGCAGTTGCCGCGGGATGAGGGCGAGCGAGTGGACCTTCGGCAAGCGAATGGTGAATTCAGCGCCCTGTCCCAGGCCGTCACTATGGGCCGACACGGTGCCGCCGTGACGCTCGATCAGGTTGCGCACGATCGTCAGGCCAAGCCCGAGCCCCCCTGGCGAGCGGTCTATCGCCTGCCGTTCCTGCACAAACAAATCGAAAATGCGCGGCAATACGTCCGTCGAAATGCCGACGCCGGTATCGCGTACACGAAGAATGACTTCTCCCTGCTTCGTTTCGCCGCTGATGGTGATGGTACCGCCGGACGGCGTGTATTTGGCGGCGTTCGTGATGAGATTCGAAACCACCTGGCCGAGTCGCGTTGGGTCTCCTTCGACCGCCAGGCCGTTCCGCGGCAGCTTCACGCTTATCGAGTGCGTGCGCTGTTCGAGGAGCGGGCTGGTCATCTCGATGGCGTTCGCGACCACCTCCGCCATCTCGATGACTTCGTTCTTCAGTTCAACTTTCCCGCGCGCGATGCGGGAGACATCGAGGAGATCGTCAACAAGCCGCGTCAGGTGATTGACCTGCCGCTCAATGATTGTGCGTTCACGCTCCGAATCATCAGTGGCGCGCAGCTTCATCAGTTGGAGCGCGGTCAGAATGGGAGACAGCGGGTTTCTGAGCTCGTGCCCGAGCATGGCGAGGAATTCGTCCTTGGCGCGGTTCGCGGCTTCAGCGCCCTGGCGCAACTCGTCGACCTGATTCCTCGCGATCACCTGGTCGGTCACATCGGAGGCGACGACGAAAATGCCCTCGATCTCGCCTTCAATGTTTCGGAATGGCGAATATAAGAAATTGAAATACAGCGTCTCGCTCGTCCCGTTCCGCCGTACGAACTTCGCCGGCGTTTCCTTTCCCTCATAGGGGACACCTGTCAGGTAGACCTCGTCCAGCAGGGACTGGAACACCTGGTCGCGCAGCTCCGGCATCACTTCGAACAGCGGTCGGTTTATCAGCTCTTCGTACGCATGCCCCCAGACCTGGCAGATCGGCGGGTTGGCCAGTTCAATCACATGCTTCGGCCCACGCAGCACCGCAATCAGGGTCGGCGCCTGCATGAAGAGAGATTGGAGCAGGCGTTTTTGCAGTTCCGCATCCTGACGCGCCTGCTGCTCGCGCTCGCGGAGCCCGGCGCCCCATCGCTCCTTCACGTCGGGCAGACACTCAGGGTCATGCACGCGCTCCCAGCCCCAGCCCTCCATCTGCGCAGGCGTCGTGCCCGTATATTCGAACCACTGGTCGTTGTACCAGTAGATCCAGCCGTCGGGCCGCGCCATCCACGCCAGATTGGGGATGGAGTTGGCCATCGCGCGGAACTGACGTTCACTCTCCTTGAGGCTCTGCGTGACTTTCGCCCGCTCGATGGATTCCCAGCACCGTCCCGCCACCCTCTGCACAAGCTCGACTTCGCCCGTGTGCCAGTGGCGCACCGTCGCGGTATGGACAGCCATTGCCGCGACGAAGCGGCCCTGCTTCAAAACCGGGACGCAGATGACGCCGCGGATGGCGGTCAGGGCGTACGATGTGCGGTCGGTTTCGTCGATGCGCGGGTCGGCCGCGCTGTTTGTGACGACGTAGGGCTCGCCCGCGCGCATCGAGCGCAGGCACTCCTCGCCGAATTGGCGGAAGGTGTAGCGCCCGACGATGCTCTCAACGCCGTCAGTGAAATTCCCCGTGAGAATAAACGTGTCCTCGTCATCTTCGACCGTGGCGTAGGCGCAGCGGTTCGCCTGCAAATGCTGTCCCAGCGCCTTCGCTGCGGTGAAGGTGATTTCCTCGGCCTCGGTGAGGGGCCGCACCGCATCGTCCAGGTCGACGAGAAAGTGGTCGCGCGCCTCGATGCGCTTGCGTTCCGAGATGTCGCGCGCCATCTTGAACGCTCCGACAACTTTTCCTTCCTGATCCCTGATAGGGGAGACTGTCAGCGCGACATCCACCAATGACCCGTCCTTGCGCCGGCGCAGCGTGTCAAAGGGCGCAACGTGTTTGCCGTGTCCGACGCGGCGGACGATTGCATCTTCCTCATGCTGAAGCTCGGCCGGAATAATCAGGCGGATGGATTCACCGTTCGCTTCCTCTGGGCTGTAGCCGTACAGGCGCTGGGCAGCCGGATTCCACGACGTGATGAGTCCCTCTAAATCCTGGCTGATGATCGCATCGTCGGAGTTCTCGACGATCTCGGCCAGCCGGCGCGCGAGTTCGTGCGCGGTGCGCTGGTCCGTGACGTCCCTGGTGAAGCACTGCGTGCGCAGAAACTCGTCACCCTTCCACAAGACCTTCGAGTTGATCTGTACGTAACGGACGGAACCGTCCTTGTGGCGCAGACGGGCCCCGTAATGAGACAGGGTCTCCCCGCGGGTCAAGCGGGCTAGAATGTCATCGATGACCGGCGGGTCGAGATGAAACTCCGCGATGTGGCGGCCTATATATTCGTCGGCGGCGTAGCCGAGAAGAGCGAGTTCGGTCTGGTTCGCCCAGAGGATCGTTCCGTCGGGTCCGACCCAGTGCAATCCTTCAGCCGCGTGATCCAGACACCACTTCAATTGCTCGTCGACGCGAGCCGCCACCTCGGGATCGAGCGGCCCATCGGCAGGTTTTGCACCTTTCAAATTCATAGGCGTGTCATCTAGCACCCACAACAAAGCACCCCTCGGCCAGAAGTGCATACCATCTCCTGGTTCTGCACGGCTCGCAACGTGTGACGCGTCCGGTGCCTCGACCCGTTATCGGTCGTTCCAGAGCGCCTGATGCGACGGGCCGGTGAGTGCGAGTGGGCGCGGTCTCGCGGCTGGCCGCTCCCAGGCCACGGAATAGGAGGTACGGAGGCGCGGAGCATGCGTTCTGGGCCGTACGTCCCCATGCTGGAGAGCGCACGTCACGGCATGGGCCCGGGTCGCCGCGTCCGGCCGGTCGCAGGCGAGATCACCAGGAGCGCATTCGCACGTCTGTTGGGCGGGGTGCTTCCTGGCGTCGAGCAGTTCGTCGAGCGTAGCGACGGATTTGCCGGTCAGCGCATTGACGCGGTCCGGAACGACTCATCCGCCGTCATCCATCTGCGCAGCGTCCGCTCGCCGACTTGGCATCTTCTGGCTGCGAGGCCGATCGTGCGTTCAGTGAGCAGGGCGAAAATAGCGCGCTCGCGGAGTTCTTGGGTCTTAGAGCCGTGACCTCCACGCGCCGTCTTGCGGCCTTGTGCGGCCATCTGAGGCCAACTCCCTCATCGTCGGTGCTCCATCAGTGTGAACCGTTTCGTACGGTACGTGAAATCCGACCATGAGCGTGGGCTCGCGAGCTCACCGCCTGGCATGCGCCGCGCACGTTGATAGACCTACCCATGGTGTGGCTCAGGCTTCCAATAGCCGCACCGTTGACACCACCACCCGGACGTGGGAAACCGTGTCTCCGGCGTTAGCGGGCCTCCAACACCCTCAGACGTACCGACACCTGCACCGTCTGGTGTCGATGTCGCACTGTAAGTCATCTGTCCTGGACAATCAGGATATTCCGGGTCCGTGCAGTCTTTTCGTTCACCTTCTACAGGCATCGTGGACGGGCGACGGCGTGCAGTCGCCCGTCATGAAGAATGGTCGGTGCCGCCTGCATGGTGGATTGAGCACGGGTGCGAAGACACGAGAAGGTCTCGAGCGGATTCGAGCGGCGGCGACGCGGCACGGGGTGCTACACCCAGGCCGCCCAGGCGGAGCGCCGGTATGTGCGTGCGCTGGTCCGTGACGCGCAGGCGCTGCTGGCGCAGCTATCAATCGCTCGCCGGATCCCGTAGCGGCCGGCCCTTTTCGCGGCTGGCGAGTAAACACGGGCCTCGGCAGGCGGCATCGCGGCTACAACGCGGCCGCCATTCGGCGCGATCTCCGGACTCGTGACATCGCGTCCTCAAAATTTTTCGCCGACGTCACGCTGATTTCGCATACCTGGGCGACGGACATCGACGTCCTCCTCCCGCACATCCGGCGCTGATTGCGACGGCTTGGCGAATCGGCCAATCATCGACGTCACATCGTCGATGATCGACCCGTCGCGATTCTGATCGAGCAAAGGCGTCAGCATCGCCGCGATGCCGGTGCCTGAGCCACCGAGTGCGGCGGTCATGGAGGACGCGTTCGCGTTGCCCGACTGCTTCGAGAATGCGCCCATCATCAAGGTAGCGGCCAGCGGCAGCATGCGTTTGAGGACGTCGGCGCTTAGTCCTGTTTGCGCCGCCGCACGACTGGCGACCTCGCGGCTCACGTCCTTGCTACCCAACAGGTGGCCAAGAATGCCGTTTCCATCGGTCACGGCAGTGTGATCGGCGAGACTTGTGGGGTTGTCGATGTACTGCCGGTGATTCCCGGATGACAGCGCGGACATCAGGCTCTCTAAGCCGCCCTGGCTCTGGATGTTCCGCTGGAATCCGCCGGCCAGCGCCGGCACCAGCGCAGAGAGCGCCGCTGCCGTCTGGTCGGGCGCGAGGCCGACCTGCGTCCCGAGTTGGCGGACGGCCGCGCCGTCCTGGGCATTGAGGATGGCGTCAAGAATATTCATGTGATCTGCTCCTGCTGTCTAACATAGCGCGCGCTTACCACTGCGGGACAAGGTTGTCAGGCAAGGCTGAGCTAGTGAAGCTGGGCTGTGATTGCGTAACTTGGGCATCCTTCGGAGCGGCTTCTGCTCTCATGTCGTACAGTGCGAATGGTTTGGGCCATTTCTTGCGGAATGCCTCTTGCTCACACCTGGGTATGGAAGCGTTGACCGTGAGGTTCTGGCGCTGCAAAGACTGGCGTTGCGAGTTTGTGTTCGATGGTGCGGCCGAACAGGTTGCCGGTGAGATGTTTCTGTACGAGGGTGATGTCGAGCGTCTGAAGGTCCGAGGCGTTCACTTCTTGTCAGCACAGAAGAAAGCGCGGCAGCTTGAGGAAGGTGTCCGGCGAAGAAGCGCGACTCTGAGCACGCGTAGTCAAGGCCGCTGAGTACTTTACCGATTCTATGGATTTTCCTCAGCGCCAGGTTCGCGCAGGCGCCTCGAGCGAGCCAGGGGGGCGATTTCGGGCGAATACAGCTGGCGGGTACTTCAGCAAGGCCAGCATTTGAATCGTGGCGCGACACTGCCCCTCGCTCGCCATGGGGTGCAGGCCAGCTACGAGGGCGTCGCCGCGACGTTCCCACTCGACAGCGTGCGGAAACGGCGTGGGGCGAAGGCGATCAGCCATTCCTAATGGTGATCGTCGGCACCTGCAATCTTGTCCGTTGGCGATTCCGCGCCGTGGCGCCCGTCGCTCACTTCTCAGTTCGTGTGACGTGCCATCGGACTCAGTCCTTGCCGGTGTTTTGAGCCGCTCTGATCCTCCAGCTTCCTGCGTTCTTCACGACCAGCCACGAGAAGATGCCTTTGCGTGGTGGCCACGGCTTCAGATCGAAATCGAGATCGCCCCGCGTTTGCCACTCGACATGAACCAGCGTTATATCCGAGGCAAGGAACTGCACGCTGACGCGCTCTGTCGTCCAGACGCTGTTCTTGAAACGCACCTTGTGTCGCTCCGCGTGCTCTTTGACCACTTCGGTTCTTCCTTTCCAGTGGAGGCCGGCGACGTTGACGAAGTCGACGTCCTCCGTCGTGATTGAGCCGAGAATGTTCATGTCATGAGTGTTCCAGGCTCGCTCGAACTGGTCGCCAGCCCACGAATCGAGTGTTCGTCGACCCGTGGCTGACCAGACATCGGTGCCGTCCAGACGGCCAGCGCCAATGCCAGGGACCGATTCCAGCAAGTTGGTGGGTCATGGGCCATTCTCCCTCGAAAACCGATGGGCGTTTCCATTGGCCGTACCCGACCGCAACGTAATGTTCACCTGGCCCTCCGTGTACGGCTGCTCACAGACGTATCGTGGCTTGTCCGGAAGGCACTGCTTCTGGATACCGGATCCACCCTCTCCGCGGAGCCCATTCTAGGCGGCGGATCGTGAGCCGCTGGCGACCACCCTTCTGGACACCCGCCAGGCGTGGACGAACGACTTGGAGAGGCCGAACTGCCGTGCAGCGTCCCGCACCGAGAGATGCTCGAGCGCGGCGAGCTCGACGTCTGAGACGTGGGGCCGTGGTCGTCCCAGGTGCCGGCCTTGCCTCTTGGCCCGCGCCATCCCGAGCTTGACCCGCTCGGCAATGCGCGCGCGCTCGAACTCGGCGATCGCGCCCAGGATGTGGAGCTGCAGGCGACCGGCGGGGGTGTTCGTATCGATGCCTTCGTTGAGGCTCACGAATGCCACGCCCACGGACGACAAGTCATCGAGCGTCATGATCAGGTGCCGCAGGTTCCGTCCGAGACGGTCCAGCTTCCAGACCACGACCGCATCCAGGCGTCGCCGCTTGACCGCGCGCATCATCTCGTCGAGTGCTGGTCGAGACTCGCGGGCGCCGCTGACGCCCTGGTCGAGGAACTCCCGCGCGATCGTCCAGCCGCGGGCCTCGCAGTAGCGTTCAAGTCGACGAGATACTCCTGCACGAAGCGGCGTTGCTTGGGGTTGAGGGCGGCCCGCTGCGAACCTTCGGCGACGGGCGCTGCGAACGTTAGGTTTTATTAGGTTCTCGCGCTCGGCCACGGCGGCCGCGAAATGTTGTGTTGTTCGCGGCAGCCGAAAGCCTTCATGGGTGTCGTCCTTCATGGGTCCCTTCATGGGTCCACTTCCTGATCGCATGATCCGCGAAATCTCGAATGTTTAGCCAAGAATCAAGGAACCCTTTGCGAAAGGGTTTATCGAAGGGTTCCGGAAACCGTTCACGCATGATTTACCGACCGTTCGCGCGCGAACTTCTCGCGCACGCTTCATGCGATCGGGCCACCGCGACGCTTGTCGAGAACGTGCCTTCGCTCGTTCGCCTCGTGTGAACGATCTCTTACCGCGGGCCTACTCGAACAACCACAGATG
>JAIVJN010000006.1 GCA_020200025.1 Acidobacteriota bacterium
CCTGCGAGGCCCAGGAGGCCGAGCCAACCCAATCGACACCGTCACACCCGTCGTCGTCGACGGTATCGACACGCGCCGGCAGGTAGCGGGGCTGCGGCTGCTGAGCCGCAAGAGTCAGATTGAACCCGAGCGTCAGTATAAGAATGGCCGCCAGACTACTTACTTTGTCGCATCGTATGTCCTCCATTAGCTGCCCGTGTCGAGTGCCATGAGCGATGCCGATAGACGCGACTGACCGGATGAGTTATAGGTGCGGCGCCTGCCGGCCCCGGCCCCGAGCCGGCCGAGAGGTCATTGAAGGTGAGTTCGCCGGCTCAGTAGGCCGTTACGCCGCGCTCCTGCCCACCACGAGGGGATCGATCCGGTTGGTTTGCTTTGGGACCTGCGGCGCACAAGACTTTGACCAACCTGTCCGCGCGTGCTGGGCATCACACATGCAGGCCGTGTTGGCGCCGACAATGAACGATGGGTCCGGAGTCTCACGGCCGTCCTCTTCGAATGAGTTAGCGCGAGCGCACTCATTGATGCCGGCTATGTGGACACATTCACGCCTGACATGGTTCAGCGGATGCGATGTCGATTAATGCCCCTGGATCTGCTAGGTGCGCGCCGCGGCATCCGCCCCGTTAATAGCGACTAGAGGAGAGAGAAGCTCATGTATCACCACGTCAAGAAGCTGATGTATACGGTGCGCGTCGACGAGCCGGACCCCAAGTTCGGCAACATGCTGCTCGAGCAGTTTGGTGGCGCAAATGGAGAACTCGCGGCGGCGATGCAGTACTCCATCCAGGGCCTAAACTGCGACGATCTCGAGCGCAAAGACCTCCTGATGGACATCGGCACGGAAGAGCTGAGCCATCTCGAGATCGTCGGGGCGCTGGCACGCTTGCACTTGAAGCCGATGAAGTTTCATCGAGAGGCAGCGGAGGCGGACCCGTTGATTGCGATTGCCGGCGGCGGAGGCGTCAACCTCTACAACTCAATGGGGAATGCGTGGACGGCCGACTACTTGAAGATTACCGGCGAGTTGGACGTCGACCTGCGTAGCAACATTGCCGCAGAAGCGAGAGCGAAAATCGTCTATGAACGATTGATCAACTTCACGCAGGATCCCGGCACGAAGGACGCCCTTCAGTTCCTTATGACGCGGGAGATCACCCACATGAAGGCGTTCACGGCCGCGCTGGAGAGCTTAGGCAAACCGCGCTTCTCAATCGGTGCGATCCCACCGACGCCCGAGCTGGTCGATCAGTTTTTCAACGACTCGAGCGGTGCAGGGCAGGACGGTGAACTGGACGCGCGCGGACCGTGGAATCAGGGGGATGAATGGGAGTTCATTGAGGCTCCTGCCATTCAAGCGTTGCGCCCGTCGATCGCCGATGACTCCGCAACCGTGGATGACAGAACGACGAGCAGCGCCGGTGATCCGGAAATGATCGAGGAGCTTCTCGTCGAAGATTTACGTGATCTGCTCAATGCCGAAACCCAGCTCGTGAAAACCCTCCCAAGAATGGCCGAGGCGGCGAACTCAGACGCCTTGCGACGCGCGTTCGAGCTCCACCTCGAAGAGACCAAGATCCAGTTGGAGCGCGTCAACCAATGCTTTGAACTTCTCGAGACAGAGGCGACGAGCAAGCCGTGTAAGGGGATGGCCGGCATCATCGCGGAAGGTGACGAGGTGATCGAGGAGGGGGAGCAGAAAGAAGAAGCGGCTGCAGATTTAGCGCTGATCGGCGCCGCCCAGAAAGTAGAGCACTACGAGATTTCAGCCTATGGTACCGCGCGCACCAAGGCGGGACAGATTGGCCGTCCCGACGTCGCTCAGCTCCTCGCCACATCGCTTGCCGAGGAGCAGACGTCAGATAGCCTACTGACACAGATTGCGCGGGAACTGCTATCAGAGTCCTTGATGGGAACAAGCAAGCGCCCAAAACGCGCCCTATCGGCTGACAGACATTCCTGATCGAGGTCACACCAACCGTCGTGACCCACGAAGTGCGCGCTGGGCCGTAACACGATGGTATCGAGTGCCCTCCGTCGAGGTGGCGTCCCGCCCTTCGCAGCGGTCGACCCGGGGACAATGACTCATGGCAGACCTTGCGGGGCCCACGCCACCATGTCTTGTCGTTTCGAGAAGTGGAACAGCGGCGGCTGCGCTGGCACGGTGAGACCGTTCACGTCGGGCATCGTGTTCCGAACCAGGTGCGCCTCTGCCGGTTGCAGTGGCCAAGGCGGATGGTGAATGTCCAAGCGATAGGGCGCGCCTTGATGGTCCATGTGATAGAGGCAGTAGCGCTCCGTCAGGAAATACTCGAGTGACCCCTCGGCCGCCGTGAATACATCACCTGTCGGACGATACGTACCGCTGAATACCGCCGTCCGATCCGAGTCTCGACAGCTCTGATATTCGACCCTCTCCGCCGTTCGAGAGACGATCATGGATGCGGAGTGATAGGGCAGATTGAGGAGCGTGCGCGCCGCCAGCACGGCGGCCGCGCTCGCGGCATCAAGACTGAAGAAGTAAATTCCGGGTCGGTCTCCAACGCGGACATACGTGCGCACATTCAACTCTGGAAATTCGGATAGCCAAGGCAGGGACGGTACCCCGCGCGGCGCGACATTGGTCATGTGGAAGGGCACGATGCCAATCCAGGCGTCTCCGTCGAATAAGTCGAGCGCGAACGCCGCAGGCACTCTCGACCGAAGCTGCGACGGGTCAACTCGCCAATGGGCGAACAGCAAGTCGTGCCACGTCTGGGTCATCACCCAGGGTCGATCGGGCATTCTCCACGGCCGATGGGCCACTTCTTCGAGGATGCCCCTGTTGAAGTCGTGCTTCACCATTCTGAACAGCCTCGGTCCGATCGTCGCGTGGACGAGTCGGTTGCCGGGCAAGGCCTGCGGGTTCTCACTGCGTGCCGGACAGTACCCGCCGGCCATCATTGGCCATTGGCGTGCCTGAAGATGAAAAGCCCGAGCACCGCCGCCCATACGCGTGGCGATGCACAGCAGCCCAACCCGGCGCGCACCTGGGCCCGCGCCGATGCCCAGTCACCGCGAAGCGCCCCTTCGCGCGCCAGCTCGATCGCGTACAGCGCGTGATGCAACTGTGCCTTTCGGCTCAAGTCGCGGGCACGCGCGGGCGGCAAGTAGCCTCGAGCAATCTCGATGGCCCGGCGTGCGTCGGTGATGTTGGCGCCCGTCTGCATCAACCGTGACGTGTCGGACATCGTGTGGAGGCGGTAGAGCGCCAATGGCTGCGGTTCGTACCAGACGCGGAACCGGACAGCAATTCGCTTCCACATATCCCAATCAGCCGCGTGAAACAGCTCGGGATGAAATCCTCCCAACTCTTCGTAGGCGCTGCGCCTGACGACGATGCTGGGGAACATGATGCGGTTGCAGACGGCCAATCGATCGATGAGATTCGGAATGACAGCGGCCGTGGCCTGTTCCCGCTCTGACATGTCGAGCCATCCGTTGTGTTCATCGATGGTGATGACACGGCAAAAGGCTGCGTGAATGGCGGCGTCGCCCTCCGCTCCGCGACGCATCGCGGCGTAGAAGCCCGGACGAACCATGTCATCCCCATGGAGGATATGGACCCAGTGCCCCCGGGCTCGTTGCACGCACGTGGTGAAATTGGCCTGAGGACCTGCGTTCGTCGGCTGCCGAAAAAACGACACTTTGCCGTCCCCCATCTCCCGAACGATGGCCGCCGGATCGTCCTGCACGGACGCATCGTCGATGACCTCGATCTGCATGTCGTCAGCGGAAGGAGCCTGCTCGAGCACGCTGCGCAGGGTGTGCCTGAGGTAGGCGGCGCAGTGATACGTCGGAATCATCACGGACCAAAAAGGCCGCGCCGTTCCCGACGGGACAGGGTCGATCGGGGGGTACGGATGAACCGAATGGGCCAACGTGGACATCATTGTGGGAATGCACCGGGGTCCGTCGGAGCGAGAGCGTTCCGCCTTTCTGTGGACCTCTTGTGCTTCAGGTCGTAGTTCCGGGCCAGCGTCCGGTACGGCGTGGCCGCCCTGGTCAGCACGCGGCCGCGGTAGGGAATGCCGCCAAGGACGAACCGTGCCGCAATGGCCACCCACGCACACACGGCGCGTTCGAGGAGCCACAGTGGCGCCGCCACCGTTGCGACTGCTGGGAACACGCGAACGCCGTCGCCGATGCGGCGTCCGGTTTCTGCCACGATCATCGGCGTCACAATTGCCGTGCCCACGCCCAACCGGCGGAATCTCGCGATCACCACGATGAGGGCCGGGAAGAGCGCCAGCCACGTGACCAGCCGAGCCGGCCGCGCGAGCTCGTCATAGGCTTGGCGGACACGCTGCGACCAGAATTGGTGCGTCTTTGGCGGCAACCGCCGCACGAACAGGTTTAGCGGGCGAAGCTCTCGGCCGCCCGCCGCCCTCACGGTGCGGACGAGCTCGAGATTCTCGAAGAGCACGTCGCCGTCGTAACCGCCGGTCCTCTCGAGCGCCGACCGACGTACGCCAAACGTCCCGGGCCAGTCCCCGCCGGTCACTCTGTTGATCAACGTGCGCGCCGTGTCGAGGCATGCGTGCCATGGCAGCGGGTCGAAATAGTTCTGCGGTCTGACGATCTCCGCATGGTCGAGGGCTCGCCGCAGCGCACCCAGTGCCTGCGCGTCGTATCGAACGTCTTCGTCGGCTAGCACCAGGTATCCCTGCGAGGCGAGCCGCAGACCCGTGAGCACACCCGCAACCTTCCCGTTGGCGAGCCGCTCGAGGTCGGGATCGACCCGGACGTGCCGCACTGCGTCACTGCACCGTGCGTCGAAGTCGGCAAACACCACCGCGTCGGATCCGTCGACGACAATCACTTCTGCGATCTCGTCGAGGCTCGCAATCGCCCGAAGATAGGCGAGCAGCTCCTCAGTCACTGACGATCGCGACCGAATCGGAAGAACGTAGCTCATCGATTGGGGCACGCCCCTCGAAACAGCACGATGCATGCCGTACATCGACTGTGGCAGCGAAGTTGCTGTCTTTGGTGCGCCGCAATGAATCTCGGAAACTCGACGCTCGAACCCGCGATGTCGCTACTCACAATGGATGCGCGAGCGCAGTGGGCGAACGTGGCGGAGCGAGCGGTTCAGCAATATGGCACGCCCTGCTATATCACGCGGCTGCAACCGATTCAGAAGGCGTTGGAGGAGCTCGAGCTGGGACAGAGTGGTGATGTTCGTTCGTGGCTGTCATTCAAAACTCATCCACTCCCCCAACTCGTAGCGTGGTGGACCCAGGCAGGGCGCGGCGTGGAAGTGGTCAGCGAAGCCGAATTTGCGACCGTTCGTCGTCTTGGCTGTCCAGTTGATCAGCTGTTGGTCAACGGCGTGGCGAAGCACAGCTGGCTCGGCCACTACCCCGTGTCGCAGCTCCGCGTCCATTTCGATTCTCCCCGAGAGGTCGATGCGCTGCTGCCGCTTGCCCTGGACTGCGAATGGCGAGTGGGCGTGCGCGTGCACGCGCCGGATGAACAGGACGCACGCGACGAGCGATTCGGCGGTCAGTTCGGGATGACCGCCGGCGAAGCCGTCGCATCGTTGCGGCGGTTACGCGAGGCCGGTGCCAACGTGCAGAGCATTCACTTCCATCTCGGGCAGGGGCCACAAGCTCCCGACGCCTACGTGCGAGCGGTCGAGCATGTGGCGCGCGTCTGCGATGCCGCTGCGTTTCGGCCCCGGTTTGTCGACTGTGGTGGGGGACTGCCGGCGCCGTCGTTCGCCGGCCGCGCACTCGCCGGACTCCGCACCGCGATTCGAGTCACGCAGGCGCGGTTTCGTCCCGAGCTCGAGCAGGTGTGGCTGGAGAATGGACGGTTTCTCACGGACCAATCCTCGATTCTGGCGGTGCGGGTGATCGACGCCAAGGATCGGCCGGAGAGTCGCTATCTGATCTGCGATGGCGGACGAACCAATCATGCGCTGGCCGCCGACAAGGGGCCACATCCCATCTTGATGATTCCCGAACGTTCCGGTGCACCCCGGCTCACGACTGTTTGCGGACCGACGTGTATGACCGACGACACACTGGGGCGAGTTCAGCTCCCCGAAGACGTGGGACCGGGAGACGTTCTCCTCTGGATGAATGCCGGCGCGTATCACCTCCCGTGGGAAACACGATTCTCGCAAGGCCTCTGCGCAGTCGCGTGGTGCGACGAAGCAGAAGACCTTTCGCTGGCGCGTGCGCGCGAGCAGCCTGATCAATGGGTCCAGCCGTGGAATCTGTGAGGCAGCTCCCGAATCCTTTCGATAGCGCTCTCGCCCTCGAGCAGAGCAACTACTGCGCGTTCGACGGCAAACGGCTGGTCCGCCAGGCCGGTGAGCCGGCACCATCGAATATGACCGCGTTTGTGCACGACGGCTTCCGGGCGCTCACGCTGAACGAACACTTCACCTGCGTCGGGGGGAAAGCCGCCGTTCGACAAGGCGGCTACCGGTTTGGCCTCTACGCGGACCTTGCGTCGGCGGGATCATGCGCGGGCCTCGCCCGCGACCTCTTCACGTTCATCCAGGAGCGCGACTCGTTCCAGACCGAGTTCAGCACGTTCGTCGCCAGCTTCTCCGGGCCGCTGCCTCCCGATGAAGCAACGTTCGAAGACTTGCTCTGGACCACGTTGCAACAGCTCCACGATCTCGATGCCGTATACCACGGCTGGGACCTCCAGGTTGCCGCCGATACAGCCGATCCACGGTTTTCGTTCAGCTTCGCCGAGCGGGCATTTTTTGTCGTGGGGCTGCATGCCGCCAGCTCGCGCGCCACGCGGCGATTCGCCTGGCCAACCCTGATCTTCAATCCACACGAGCAGTTCGATCGTCTGAAAAAGGCCGGGCGGTATCAACGCTTCCAACAGATCATTCGTGGCGCCGAACGAGCACTCCAGGGCGACATCAACCCGATGTTAGCCAACTTCGGTGAGCGCTCCGAGGCGTCGCAGTATTCGGGCCGGCAGGTGGGAAGCGACTGGCGATGTCCTTTCCAGGCCAAAGCAGAGAGCAGCGACCAAGCGAGCGCGAAAGAGTGACGCGCCAGCGGATCGAGCCCCAGACCGGGAGCGCATTCGAAATGGCTCGTGGCGATCGCCTGCGAGTCATCGATCCGCTCGGGGAGCAAGTCGCGGACTTCATCGCCTTTGCGCGGGAGGATCTCAACGAATGGCTGTCGTCAGGTCGGACACTCGACTACAATAACACGATCTATTTGACCACGGGCCACGTCCTGTATTCGAACCGCAGCAACCCGCTCGTGACCATCACCGGCGACACCGTCGGCCGTCACGACTTCCTCTATACCCCGTGCAGCCCAGAAACGTTTTCCATTCTCTACAAGACCACGGGACATCATCCCAGCTGCTTTGAAAACCTCACCACCAGTCTCCGGCCCTTTGGTATCGAGCCGGATCGGATCCCGACGACGTTCAACATCTTCATGAACGTCGAGGTGTCACCGACTGGCGTCCTCAGCGTCCTACCGCCGCTCTCGAAAGCGGGCGACTACATCGAGATGCGCGCCGAGGTCGATCTCGTGGTGGGCTTGACGGCGTGTGCCGCGGAGATGTCGAACAATTACCGATTCAAACCCATCGAGTTCGAGCTCGGCCGGCCTGTGCCTTCTGACTTCAGGCATTCCTGATCAGGCCGTTAAAACCGCACTCGCGCGCCCACAGTGAGCGGCAGCGTCCACCTCGACGTGTCATCGTCGATATTCTCCAACCCTCCCGCTTGCAGCCCGTCGGCTTCGTTGAGACCGCCGATGTAGCGAAAGCCCAAGCGCACGTCTGCGGCAAAGCGGTCGGTGAAATTGTAGAGCACGCCTCCCGCCACGGCGAAGGTGAACGCTGTGGACGAGTCGAAGAAATCGGCATCGGACAAGACGATGGCAAGAGCCGGCGCGGCAAGCGACGCCTGGATCTCGCTGATCCGGGCAAAGCCGACGGTGCCTTCCGCGTAGGGCCGCCACGTTTCGGAGCCCTCGGCGAAGTAGCTGCGGTAGCCGCCCTCGAGTGCCCACGCCTTATAGCTGTCGAGCTCGGCAAAGAGCGGGCTGCCTCCGAGATTGCCGATTTGGAGCGCTTCGGTGTCCTTGGAGTGGTAGCGGAAGTTCGCACGCGCTTCGGTGCGATCGCCGAGCTCGTAGCCAACGCCGATTCTGAAGAGCACCGCCGTCCCATACACGTCGTCCCACGTTTGTTCTTCGATAACGACGGCGCGATTGGCGAGCCTTCCGACACCCGACGAGATGGCGTTCCCGGTCAGGCTGTTCTCCCATCCGATTCCAACGTCCACGCTCCATGGCGTGGTAGGAGCGGTTTGCGCATAGGCCGACGCGGCGGACGTGAGAATGAGAGCGGTGGCGACACAAAGATTCCTGAGCGAGTGTTTCATTAGTCACTCCAAGATGAGCAAGATGAGATCGGACAACGTGAGCCCTTCGCTACTCGCATGAGTCGTGCCACCATCGGGGCCGGAACGCGAGCTCGCGCCGGTACAAAAGTACGCCCCGTCGGAGTGACAGGGCGTGAATGTCGGCGGTCGCGCGAGATCTCTACCGGGTGGAACGTTCGCGGGCGCGCGACAGTTCGCGAGAGACATTGGCGTCGGGTTTCAGTTGCTGGATGGCCTGGCCGAGGCTGAGCCCCTCGCCCACCACTTTGCTCTTGAGGAGCAAGAACGGAACACCAAGATTCTCGCTGACTTGGACGGTCGCGATGAATTGAGCCTGATTGCGAAAGCCAACCGCCGCTTGCTGAACGGAGAGCTCTTTCGGCAGCATTCTCCTCAGACGGGCCACGACCTTCGCATCCTTCGGCACCATCGAGAGAGTCGTCATGGAGGGTTGTGTCGACTCGAGTGCGAGCGAAGGCGGCGCCACTCCGACGAGCGCAGGTGCGGGTACGACAGTCGGCGATGGTCCCTTGGCGGCGTCCCCTACGGGAGTCGAGCGCGGCTCGGTGAGGCCAAAAGGAGCCGACTCGAGGGCCATCGCCATGGCCACCGCGCCGACGGCGCCGAACAAGCGCGTTGTCATGGCATCACCTCCTACGCACGTTTGGGAATCAATGCCCATGCCACGGGCACGTCGGTTTCGACGTCGTATAAAGCGTCTCAACAGAGCGGGTTAGCTCTAGACGCCGAGTGAAGGCCCGGCCGGGGAGGCTAGGGAAGCGTAGAAATTACGTGACCTGGACCTGGTACGCTGCGGTGCCGTACGCCGAGTATCCTCTCACCATGTCAGCCGTTGCGGCGCGGGCCGCCTCGACCGTGGTGATGGTGCGGCCATCGTTGAAGGCACCCTGTGAGGTCCTGTTGGTCCGGCGCAACGATACGGCGGCGTTCATGGCGGGCGCATTCGTGTTCCCGGGAGGGCGAGTCGATGAAGGGGACTATCTCGAGCGTCCCGCAGGAAATTCCACTGGACTGGAATCCGTGCGGCGTTTTATCGACCTGACGGCTGAGGAAGAGTTGGCCTATCGAGTCGCCGCCATTCGCGAGCTCGAGGAAGAGGCGGCGATTCTGCTCGCGCGTCGTGACGGTCACTTCGTCGATCGACACGTGGCTCGAGACGTGCGCAAGCTGATGAACGACTCGCCCGGGCTCTTCGAGGCGCTGGCGAAGGCCAGCTTGGATGTGGCCGTGGACGCCTTGCTGCCGATCGCGCACTGGGTGACACCGGAGCTTGAAGCACGGCGCTACGACACGCGCTTTTTTCTCGCATCGATGCCCGAGGATCAAGACGCGCAGCACGATGCGGGCGAGACGACGGAATTCATGTGGGTCACGCCAGCCGACGCCATGGCGCGGTGCCGGAACGCGGAGATCATGCTGCCGCCTCCGACCTGGACGACGCTGGCACGGCTGGCACCGCTGGCAAATTTCGGCGAGGTCCTCGCGTGGGCGAGGAGCATCTCGCTCGTCCGCGTTCAACCGAATCTCATACGCGAAGGCGACGTCACGATGCTCACGCTTCCGGGCGACCCGCTGCATCCGCCAATGGCGGGATGGGATCCACCCGAGGAGACGCGCTTCGTGCTGCAAGAGGGCAAAGGATGGCGGGCGACGCGAGCCTAGTCCGGGTTGATGAAGCGATAGAGCACGCGGATCAAACGATAGGCCTCGGGCATGGTCTCGCGTGAAAACGCGATCGTGTCCGGCGCGATGAGCTCGATTTCCCGAAACGCCGTGGCGACCTCCGGATACGTGAAGTTGCGATAACGGAGCTCCACACGATAGGTGCTCTGGCGAACCGGTGCAGTCTTGCGTGCAGCGGTCACGCCGGCGCGCGCGCCTGCTTGAATGGACTTCCGCGCGGTGACGAGCGAGTCGAGCTCGACGGCCCTGACATTGATGGCTCGTTTGACGACCACGCCCTGAGCGGCCGGTGCAGACTCCTTGACTTCTGCCACGGCCACATCGTCGCCGCTGACCATCACGACCGGCACGCCGTACCACGACGCCAGGGCCGCGTTCATGCCTCCTTCGCCGACCGATATCCCGTTGATCTGGAGATCGCCAACGACACCCGATCCGGTGTGGGCGAAGAGGCCGCGCGACGCGCCGGCCTTGGCGTGATAGCCGACGAAGAGGATGGCGTCGAACGTGTCGTCGAGGCCTTCCATCATTCCGTGACGCTTGAAGTTGTGCGTGATGAGCCGCGCGCGTGGATCGAGGTCCTCGGGCAGGAGATTGCGATGGCTGCCGTGCGAGTCATTGACGAGCACCTCCGTGGCGCCGGCGTCGAACGCACCGCGGATGGCGGCGTTCGCATCTTCGGCCATCAGCTTGCGAGTGCGACCGTACTCCGCGCCCGCCGGCCCGGTTTGATCGTCCCCGCTGACGCCGCTGATACCCTCCAGGTCGACCGAGATGTAGACCTTCTTCCCGGCTTGCGCGCTCGGCACGGTAACGGACAACACGAAGGCCGCGAAGGCCACGAAGAATTGGATTCTCACGCGTGAAGAATAAACCAAACATCTTCGTGTTCGTCGTGTTGTCCTTTCAGGCGGTCGAGGGCGATTCCTCTGGAATCTGCAACGCCGCGCGCACGAACATCGACTCGGGCAATGCGCCGACGATGTCGATCGTTTCGTTCACGATCGTCTTCGGCACGCCGGTTACTCGATACTTTCGGCTCAAGTCCATGAAGTCGAGTGCGGCAATGGCGTCGGCGGTGATGTGCTCGTTGACGAACGCCATCTTGTGCGCCAGGGCGACCGCCCTGGGGCAATGGGGTCACGTCGGGGTGCCGAAGACCTGTAGATGCAGCGGTTTGTCGACCGTGGCCAGCAGCGCGAGCGTTTCGGCCTCGAGCTCCACCTTGCCGGTGCCGGCGAGCACAATCGCTTCGACGAGCGGGACGAACTCGTAGCCGGTCGGCGCACCGTAGAAGTGCATCCGCGTGTCTTGCCCGTCTCTGAGCACCACGATCGCCGGAGACTTGTCGACCCGATACGTTTCGCGGTCGTCGATATCGAGCACGAAGTTCCTTTCGACGACGGTGATTTGCTCGTTCAGCCGCGCCAACTCGTCGACCACTTGCCTGGCGACGATACCGCTTTCGCCACCGCCGATGGTCTGGGTGAAGAGCAACAGCGAAACCGGGGTGTCGATGGCAGACAGGTGCTGGGTGAGCACCTGCTCGTCTTGAGGAGAGAAGAGGGCCATGCAGAGATTATAGGACCGCGCTGCGCGCGGGGGGGACCGCTCGCTACGCTCGCGGTGGGGACTGCTCAGCGCGGGAAGACCGCTCGCTTGCGCTCGCGGTGGGGTGGACACATCGCATCAAGCTCTTCCCACCATGAGCGAAGCGAATGGTCTCGCCGCCCCCATCGACCAAGCTCAGGGCGACCTGAGGCTCTCGACGGTCGAAGCGGTCCGACCCGAGAGGGTCCCGACCGGCACAGCCGGTCCATTAGAACTTGAACAGATCGTCGAACGCCTTGCGCGCGCCTGAAGGCTCGGCCGGATTGTTGGTCGTCGCGGTGGTCGTCTCTCGTTCCCACGACGCGCGTGCGGAATAGAGCGGGCAATCGTTCGCGGTATCCTTCGGCGAGACACGCGCCAGGATCTTCTCCGTGCACTCGAAGCGGGTTCCGGGATCGAAGCTGACGCATTGAATGCACGACCGCAGCTCGAGCCCGCACTTGCCGCAGGTGCTTCGCGACATAACCTGCGCGTCGACGAGAGAACCGCAGCGCGTGCAGCGCGCGACTTCTCGATAGCCCATCATCTTCGGATTGCGCGCACCCTCCGACGAAATGCGGCGCGCCCCGGCGGGTGCGCCAGGCTCCCGCTCGGGCCGAGGCTGGTCGGGACGCGGACCGCGAGGGCGATCCCGATCATCGTCCTGATAGCCGCGTTGGCGGTACTTGCGATCGCTCATATGGAAGTGACGAGGTCGTAGACGCTACCGACGCTCAGCTTACTGCATGTACTGGCCAGGATGCCGTCGAGCGGTATCTGGGCCGCATGAGAGTCGTCGCGATCGGCGCGGGTTTTCTGCTCGGTTTCGGCCGAGCTTCGTTACAATCCCGGAATGGTTCGGCACGCGGTGGTTGCGGTGCTGATCGCGACGCTTCCGGTTCCGGCCGCGGCGCAGATTCACGCACCCACGGATGACGCACGGCGTGAGTACCTTGCGGGCCTGCAATACGAAGCGCAGCGCGATCTCGACGCCGCCAGGCGCTCGTATGAGCAAGCCGTCCGCCACGATCCGTCGCTCGCGGTCGCACTCGATCGGCTCGGCTACGTGTATGGTCTGCAGGGTCGCACGGTAGAGGCGATCGCAGAGTTCGAGCGGGCTGCGGCAGCCGATCCGATGCTTTTCGATGCGTTCTATCACCTGGGAGCCACGCTGTGGTGGACGGGTGCGACCGATCGCGCGCTCGAGCCGCTGCGCACAGCGGTCGGCCTGCGCCCGGATCATGCGGAAGCGCGCTACTACCTGGGGCTGTCGCTGAAGAAACGCGGTGAGGTGCTCCCCGCCCTCGAGCAGTTCGAGGAATCCGTCCGGTTGAACGGATCGATTCCGGCCTCGGCCCTGCAGCTCGGCATGGCGCTCCAAGCCGCGGGTGACTTGGGCGGCGCGATCGACGCGCTGCGACGCGCGGTCGCGCTCGATCCGTCATCGCGCGACGCGCGCAACGCGCTCGGCCTGGCCCTCCTGCAGCGTGGCGATGGTGACGCGGCGGCCGAGACGTTCCGCGCGTTGCTCTCGGCTGAGCCCGATTTTCATCCCGCGCGCCTGAATCTCGGCACCACGCTGATGCAGCGCGGCGATCTGCAAGGTGCCGTGGACGTGTTGCGCGAGCTGGTCGTTCGAGATCCCGGCAACGCCGAGGCTCATCACAACCTCGGTGTGGCATTGAAGCAGCAAGACGATTTCAAGGGCGCCGAAGTCGCTCTGCGGCGCGCATCCGAGTTGAGCCATACACTCGCCGATGCGCCGTTCACGCTCGGCGTGGTGTTGTGGCAGACAAGTCGGTCCGTCGAGGCGGTCGACGCGTTCCGCGAGGCCATCCGGCGTCGGCCGGAATATGACGAGGCGCATTACATGCTCGGCACGGTCCTGCGGCAGCTTGGCGATCCGGCTGCCGCGTTGACCGAGTTTCGCGAGGCCATCCGGCTGCAGCCGACATCTGCCGAGGCCCACCTTGGCTTGGGCCAACTGTTGCAGCAACGCGGCGACCCGTCCGCTGCCGCCGCGGCGTTCGAAGAAGCGCGTCGGCTGAATAAAAAAAAGGCTGACGTCCAGGCATCGACGTTCGCGCTGGGCGTGGGACGCGCGCAGGTGAAGGACGGTGACATCGCGGGCGCTATCACGCACTTCGAGCGCGCGGTTGGTCTCGCGGCCGACAACTTCGAGGCGCATTACGAGTTGGCCAAGGCGCTGACATCGTTGGGCCGCCGCGATGCGGCCGCCACGCACCTCGCCGAAGCACGCAGGCTCGCACCGCACGTGCGCTTCACGGATCCTCGCTGATGAGGAACATTCGGATCGTGCTCGTCATCGTCGCGTTGAGCGCCGTCGCCGCCGCACAGGTTCAGAGCCCGTTAGGGTTCTCGTTCACCGACGTTGCACGAGACGCCGGTCTTACTGCGGTGACGACCTACGGCGGGCAGCGTACGAACAAGTACCTGCTCGAGACAACAGGCTGCGGTGTGGCGATGCTCGACTACGACAATGACGGGTTCCTCGATTTGTTCTTCGTCAACGGCACCACGCTGGAAGGGTTTCCGCGCGGCAGCGAGCCGACGAGCCACCTGTATCGCAACCGCAGGGATGGCACCTTCGAAGACGTCACCGCCAAGGCTGGACTAGCGCTCACCTGTTGGGGACAGGGGGCGTGCGCGGGAGACTACGACAACGACGGCTTCGACGACCTGTTCGTGACCTTCTGGGGCCAGAACCGCCTGTTCCGGAACCGCGGCAATGGCACGTTCGAAGACGTCACGTCCACCGCGGGGCTCGTGACCGCCGCACGCTGGGGCGCGGGCTGCGCCTTCGTCGACTACGACCGCGACGGCCTCCTCGATCTGTTTGCCGCCAACTACATCGATTTCGATCTGAAGAGCGCCCCGGTGCCGGAGTCCGGATTGTGCCGCTACAAGGGCGTGCCGGTGGCGTGCGGCCCACCTGGGCTCGCCGGCGGCAAGAACGTGCTCTATCGCAACACCGGTGGCGGCCGCTTCACCGATGTTTCCGACCCTGCTGGTATCAGCAAGGCCGCGGGCACGTATGGCCTCGGCGTCAGCACGCTCGACTTCGACGATGACGGGTGGACCGACCTGTATGTGGCGAACGATTCGAATCCGAGCGCGCTCTACCGCAACAACCGCGACGGCACGTTCGAGGACATCGCCGTGCAGGCCGGCTGTGCCTACAGCCAGGATGGCAAGCCGCAGGCCGGGATGGGACTCGCGCTCGGCGACTACGACAGGAACGGCACGGTCGACATCTTCAAGACGAACTTTGCCGGCGACACCTCGACGTTGTACGCCAACACGGGAGAGGGACTCTGCGAAGATCACACCTTCGGCAGCGGCATCGGCACCAACACACGGTGGCTCGGGTGGGGCGTCGGTTTCCTCGACCTCGATCACGACGGCTGGCTCGACCTGTTTCTCGTGAACGGTCATGTCTATCCCGAGGTGGCACAGCTCAGGACCGAGGCGGGTTACAAACAGCGTAAGGTGGTGTATCGCAACTTGCGCACTGGCAAATTCGAGGACGTGACCGAGCGTCTCGGCGGGCCCGTGG
>JAIVJN010000146.1 GCA_020200025.1 Acidobacteriota bacterium
GTGGCGGGTGCCGTCGAGGAGCAGCATCTGAATGGTTTGCGCCTGGCGGTCGACGAGCATGCGCCCGCGCCGGGCGAAGAACATCACCGGCTGCGCAGCGTTGTCTGTTTCGGCGGCGACGACATTCTGCCAGCCGCCGTCGAGCGCCTGCTCGCCGACGTAGAGCACGATGTTGGGGAAGTCCTCGAAAAAGACGCGCGGGCGGACCTGGCTTTCCGCACGATCCTGCACGATGCGTAGCGTGATCTCTCGGTAGGTCTGGTTCCCACTCGGGATCGCCTCGACCATGACCCACAGCGTGGCCGCCGCCGTCACCGCCCCGAGCGCCAGCACCGGGCGCAGCAGGCGGAACGGGCTGATGCCGCAGGCCATCATGACCACGATCTCGCGGTCGCTGGAGAGACGGCTAAACGCCACCAGGATGGCGATGAGCAGTGACATCGGGATGGTCAACCCCAGCGCCTGCGGCAACAACGTCACGATGATCTGGAGCAACGTCGACCAGGCCACGCCTTTGGCGAGCATCTGTTCGGCCGTTTCGATGATGAACGGAACGAGCAGCACGAAAGTGAAGACGAGCAGCGCAATGGCGAAGGGCGGGAGGATCTCGCGAACAATGTAGCGGTCGAGGATGCGCACGGGCCGCCTCAATTATCTATCCGATGGAGCCGGCGGCCGGGTGCTCAGAAAGCGACCGGGGACCGGGGCCGGCGGCCGGCGCGGCACTCAGCGGGCGATGTGGCTCGATTGGTAGGGCGATCGCCTTCGAGGCGCCCACAAACCATCCACAGGGCCGGTTTCGAAGGCATTCGCCATGAGTCTGATAATACATCTTATGTTAACTACACGACAGGATCGAACGCCGTTGGAGCCGCCACCGTCTGGGTTGCAGCCAAAGCGACGGCGGTCAACGCTACAAGAACGCCATGGAGACATACACGCCTCGCACCGTCGCCTCCTCGTGGGCAGCGCTCACGTGCTGGACGCGTTGCTGTCGTGAGGTCCGAAGCGCGGTCAGCTAGCTACGGCGCAGTTGATCGAGAATCGCCTCGAGCGCGCCGATGACTTCGTCCTTCGAGGCGTTCTTCTTGTTGAAGCTGAGGCGGAGATTGAACGCCTTGTTCTCTGGCTTGAAGTTGAAGACGAACGCTTTGGGGCGGCCCGCCTTGGGGCGCTGCGTTTCCTTCCGCACCGCCTCGCGGGTGGCGCCTCCCTGGCTGACGAGCTTCTCGACGAGCGCCAGCATCTTCTGCGCCTCACCTTGGCGGGCGACTTGGAGCAGCACAGACTTGCTGTGGATGTCGGCGAGCCGGCACACCTTGCGCACCTCCGGGGGCATGGCGTTGAGGCCCATCGATTCGGTGACAGCGGAACGCGATTTCCCCAGGCGCTTGGCCAGGTCCTCGTGCGTATAGCCGCAGCGCTGGGACAGACTCTGGAGCGCCTCTGCCTCTTCGAACGCGGTCAGGTCTTTGCGCTGCAGGTTCTCGACGAGCGCCAGTTCGAGCATCTCGGTATCGTCGACGTCGCGGACCACCACGGGCACTTCCGCCAGCCCGGCCTGGCCGGCGGCATGATAGCGCCGCTCGCCGGCAATGATCTGGTAGCGCGACCCGCGTTGGCGTACGACGAGGGGCTCGATGATGCCCTTCTCCGCCACCGAGGCGATGAGCTCCGACAGGTCACCCATGGCCTGCCGCGGCTGGTCGGGATTGGGGTCGACCTGGTCGATCGGCACCATGCGACCGACGGGGGTGGCGGCCGAGGTTGCCAGCGTTTCGACGTAATGCGCGTCATGACGCATCCGGAGGGTGTCGGGCAGTCCCCGCTGTTTAGGCACGGTCGATGACCTCCTCGCACAGGCTGTAGTACTCGGTCGCGCCGCTCGAGTCGGGCGCGAACGAAAAGATCGATTCCCGATACGCCGGGCTTTCCTCGAGCCTGACGCTCTTGCTGATCACGGTTCGAAACACCTTGTCACCGAAGACTTTTTTGATTTGCTGACGGATGTCGCGGCCGAGCGCCGTGCGCTTGTCGTGCATCGTGATGACGACGCCGAGGATGCGCAGCTCGGGATTGGGCCGTTGCCGAACCTTCTCGATCGTTTCGAGCAGGTCGTCGGTTCCTTCCAGCGCGAAATATGACGACTGGATCGGGATGAGGAGATGCGTGGCGGCGACCAGCGCGTTCACGGTCAAGAGGCCGAGGGCGGGTGGACAATCGATGATCACCTGGGGATACCGATCGAGCACCTCGGCCAGGCGGTCCTTCAAGCGGAACGGAGCGTCGAGGTCGCCCGTCATGCGCGCCTCGAGCTTAGCCAGCGCGATGCGGGCTGGCGCGATCGACAGGGTGGGAATCGCCGTCGGCAGGATGACGTCGGGTAGGCGCACGGTCGGCTCGACCATCACGTCGTACATGCTGCGATGCACTTCGCGCAGATCCACGTACGACATGCTGGTGTTGGCTTGCGGATCGAGATCGATCAGCAGCGTCGGCTTCTGACGGAGCGCCAGGGCGGCCGCAAGGTTGATAGCCGTGGTGGTCTTCCCCACGCCACCTTTCTGGTTGGCGATTGCGAGAATCATCAGTGGGAGCGAACGTCACGCATTCTAGGGGCCTGTCGAGCCAGCGTCAACAAGTCGCTGTTTCCGGCGGAAAAAAGGCCCTGCCGGCGGCGACGGGCGGGCCGGCTGCCGCGGGATGTCGGCGACACGATTTACGCAGGTACGAAGACGTAAGTTGTGTAGACAGAGGAGTTGCGACAATGTCGGCCGGCCGACGTCACATCTTGTACTTGCCGAGCTCGTCGGCGTCGAGGGACTCGAGCCACTGTTGCAGGCGCTCGGAGTCTTGTTTGTCGCTGGCGAAGTCCACCGTCTTGGCTTGGTCGATGACGTGGTCCTCGACCAGGATCGGCGCGCGCGCGCGAAGCGCCAGCGCGATGGCATCGCTCGGTCGTGCGTCGATGGCCACAGGCCCGGTCGGAGTTTGCAGATGGATGAGCGCGAAGAAGGTATTCTCCTTCAGCTCGGAGACGACGATGCGGTCGACGGCCGCACGGAGATCCTGAATGACGTTCTTCAGCAGGTCGTGCGTCATCGGGCGTGGAGTCTGGATGTTCTCGATCTGTAGCGCGATGGCGTTGGCTTCGAACACACCGACCCAGATCGGGAGGACGCGCTGCCCGTCCTGATCGCGCAAAATGATGATGGGCATGTTGGTGACCGGGTCCACCATCAGGCCCTTGATGGTCATCTCAATCAGCATTGCGGTTCCAAGCTAGGACAGCCGACCCCACCTGTCAAGTTGGACGGGGCGACGGCCTCGCCCCAGAGGCTGAACGCACCAGCGCGGCGGATGTGAACCGGGATGAGCTGTCCCACCCAGTCGGACGACCCGGCAAAGTTCACCACGGTATTTCCCGTCGTGCGTCCGGAGAGCTCCCATGTGCGTCGCCGGCTGGTCCCGTCCACCAGGACCTCGACCTGCCGCCCCACCACATCGTCGTGCAGCGCCTGCTGAATCCGTTTCTGCATGCGCTGCAGCGCGACGATGCGCGACGTCTTCTCCTCCTCGCTGACATCATCCGGCATTCGCCTCGAGGCAAGGGTGTTGGGTCGTGCCGAGTACTTGAAGGAGAACATCGAGTGAAAGCCGACCGCCGTGGCGAGCGACAGCGTCTGCTCGAAGTCAGCCGCCGTTTCCCCGGGAAAGCCCACGATGACATCGGTGGAAAGTTGAATGTGCGGAACCGCCTCGCGGAGGCGGGTGACGAGCTCGAGATAATCCTCGCGCGTGTGGCGCCGGCGCATCAGGTGAAGGATGCGCGACGAGCCGGACTGCACCGGCAGGTGGACGTGCTTGCAGACGTTCGGCAAATCTCTGATCGCCGCGATGAGCCGGGGCGAGGCGTGCCGCGGATGGGGGCTGGCAAAGCGAACGCGGGCGACGCCGGCGACTTCGTGAACCGCCTCGAGGAGCGCGGCAAAGTCGCAGCCGGGATCGTCGGGAGCGTGGTAATGGTTGACGATCTGCCCGAGGAGATGAATCTCGCGCCTCCCCGCCGCCACAGCATCGCGAACGTCCCCCAGGATTTCGGCTTTGGCGCGCATCCGCTCGTGACCCCGCGTGTAGGGCACGACGCAAAAGGCGCAAAAATCGTTACACCCTTCGATGATGGTGACGTAGGCCTTGACGGGATCGGTCCGACGCGTGATGCCGAGGGGAAACGAGGGATCCTCGTACGGCGTCGTGACGTCGATGACCGGATCGAGGGTGGCCCCCGCTTGGGCGACGAGCATCGGCAGTCGCTTCACGCGTTGGGTCCCAACCACGATGTCGATGAGGTCCGAGCGTTCGAGCAGGGCGCGCCC
>JAIVJN010000147.1 GCA_020200025.1 Acidobacteriota bacterium
GTACAATTGGATGATGGACACGGCCGAGAACGCTGCTCCTGTCGCAACGCTGCTCGAGAATCATCGCGCGTTCCTGCGGTATCTCGAGCGCCGCGTCGGCGACCGCGCGCTGGCCGAGGACATCCTTCAGGACGCATTCGCCAAAGTGGTCGCGCGGCCGGACCAGGCGCCGGATGATGAAGCGATCATCCCGTGGTTCTACCGGACGCTTCGGAACGCCGCGATCGATCAGTTCCGGCGGCGAGGAGCCGTCGAACGAGCGCACGAGGCCTTCGCGCGTGAGCTCGAGACGCACGAAGCACCGACCACCGATGTGGAGGCGGAGATCTGTGCGTGCGTCTCGCGGCTCGCTGCAACCCTGAAGCCCGAATACGCTGAGGCGCTTGAAGCCATCGAGGTCGGCGGCACGCCCGTCAAGGCGTACGCCGACGCAAAAGGTTTGTCCCCGAACAATGCTGCCGTCCGCGTTTTCCGTGCACGCGAAGCCCTCAAGAAACGCGTGGCTGAGTCGTGCGGAACCTGTGCTGAACATGGATGCGTTGACTGCACGTGCAAGCGGCGGTAGAGCATCAGATTGTGATTCAGCTGACGTTCAGTTTCGCCACGCAGAATCCCGTGAGGGGGTGCGGCCGACAGCCATTGGAGGGCTCCCGATGACGTTTGCGGCTGGTCTTCGGCGATTCACGGTCACGACGCACGTGACGTCATCCGTCGGGTGGCTTGGGGCGGTGCTGGTCTTTCTCGCGTTGGCGGCAATTGGGTTGAGCAGTGAGGACGAGCGGACCGTCCGCGGAGCGTACCTCGTCATGGCCCCTGCGGCGTGGTTCGTTCTCGTCCCGCTCGCGCATGCTTCGCTCTTCAGCGGCATCGCCTTGTCGCTCGGCACGCCGTGGGGGCTCCTTCGACACTACTGGGTCGCCATAAAGCTGGTCATCACGGTCTTCGCGACCGTCATCTTGATGGTCTATATGGCGACGTTCAGACAGATGGCCCGTGCGGCGGCCGATCCTGTGGTCGAACTCGGCCTCGTGCAGAATCCGTCACCGCTTGTTCACGCGATCCTCGCCCTCATTCTGCTGATCGCAGCCACCGTGTTGGCCGTTTACAAGCCATTCGGACTGACGCCGTACGGCGCGCGTTTGCAGAGTCAGCGGCGCGACGGCGTGCTGCGAGCTGTGAGTGCTCGCACAGACAGCGCCCCTGTTCAAAACCTCGAAAGAAGCGCCTGGACCTACGTTCTGTGGATCGTCGCGCTCGCGATCCTCGTCGTCATCGTCGCATCTCACCTAATGGGGTCTGCTTCTCATGGACACTGACGCAACCGGCTCTCGGCCCTTCTCCTGGCCGTAGCGCTCGGCGCCGGTCAGGCCGGTGTCTGCGCTGGGTGGATGCCGAGTCCCGAAGCTCGCATGGCCTGCTGCACCGAGGACGGCCCCTGCCCGATGCACAAATCGGGTTCCGACGAGGACGCGACGTCGAGAGTCGTGACCCAGGCTGAAGCCGACCGCTGCTGCGCCGCGTCCGAGCCGGACGATTCGTCGCCTTCACCATCCGGCATCGCGTTCTTCACGACCCTCGGAGCCGTCCTCAGCGCCGTTCCGGCGTTGCTCCCAGAGCCGGAGTCTCACGGAAAGATCTGGCGCACGTCGGTACCCATACCGATCACTCACGTCCCCAAGCACCTCCTGCTCTCCGTCTTTCTCGTTTAGAGCCAAGACAGTCGTCGTGTGTCTGCTCGGGCCTGTGCCCGGGCGTCAAAGGCGTACGCGCGTACGCGTGACGAGTGCCTGGCTCATGATCAATCGACTTATCGATCTCGCGCTCCGGAACCGCTTCATTGTCATTGCGCTGTATCTCGGCCTCGCCGGGTGGGGCTGGTGGGCGCTCACGGCGACGCCCATCGATGCGATCCCGGATCTATCCGACAACCAGGTCATCGTCTTCACCGACTGGCCAGGGCACAGCCCGCAGGAGGTCGAGGACCAGGTCACGTATCCGCTCACCACGAACCTGCAGGGGCTCGCCGGCGTCCGCGTCGTCCGATCGCAGTCGGCGTTCGGGTTCTCGATGATCTACGTCGTCTTCGAGGACGAGGTGGACCTCTATTTCGCACGAACGCGCGTGCTCGAGCGCATGAGCCTCGTCGCGAAGAGCCTGCCCGCCGGCGTCACACCGACCCTCGGTCCGGACGCGACAGGCGTCGGGCACGTCTTCTGGTACACCGTCGAGAGTCCCAGCCATTCCTTGCGCGAGCTGCGAACACTCCAGGACTGGTTCATTCGCTACCAGCTCAATGCTGTGCCCGGCGTCGCTGAAGTCGCATCGGTCGGCGGCCACGTCCAGCAGTACCAGATTGACGTCGATCCGAATCGGTTGCGCACTTACGACCTGCCCCTGAGTGCAGTGGTGGCAGCCGTGCGTGAGAGCAACGTCAACGTCGGCGGGAATGTCCTCGAGTCCAATGGTGCATGGCTGATCGTCCGCGGCGTTGGCCTCATCGAATCCGTCGAGGACGTCAAGCGGATCGTCGTGGGCGCGTCGAACGGTGTGCCTGTATACGCCGAGCAGATTGCCGATGTCCATGTCGGCAATGCGTTCCGCGTGGCGTCGCTGGTCAAGGGCACCAATGAGGCGGTCGGCGGGGTCGTCGTTGCCCGAACGGGCGTCAACACGAAGGAAGTCATCGATGCGGTGAAGGCGCGAATCGCTCAGATCGCGCCCGGCCTCCCCGCCGGCGTCACGATTGTTCCCTTCTACGACCGCTCGGATCTGATCGAGCAGGCGGTCGGTACGTTGCGCGTGGCGCTCATCGAGGAAATCGCGCTCGTGACGCTCGCACACGTGATCTTCCTGATGCACTTCCGGTCGATCCTCATCGTCACGATCCCGTTGCCGCTCGCGGTCTTGATGTCCTTCCTCGGCATGCATTACGCCGGGATCTCCTCGAACATCATGAGCCTCGCGGGTATTGCCATCGCCATCGGCGTACTCGTCGACGCCGGCATCGTCGTCACCGAGAACGCATTTCGCTACGTCGAACAGCGCGGCATTGATCCGCGTGACCGGCGGCGCGTCTGGGAGACCGTCCGCGATTCGACCCGACTCGTCGGACGTCCGGTCTTCTTCTCCATGGCGATCATCCTGCTCGCCTTCATCCCGGTGTTCGCGCTGACCGGACAGGAAGGCAAGCTGTTCCATCCGCTCGCGTTCACGAAAACGTTCGCGGTCCTCGCGGCGACGGTCATCGCTGTCACGCTCGTCCCGGTGCTGTGCACGCTGCTACTGGGCGGGAAGTTCCGTGCCGAGGAGGCGAATCCCGTAATGCGCGGCCTGCGCAGGGTCTACGAACCGGCTCTCCGCGCGGCCCTCGCACACCGCGTCGTGACGATCGCCGCAGCCGCCATCCTCTTCGTTGGTGCGCTGCTTGTCGCTCGGGGCATCGGCAGCGAGTTCATGCCGGCACTGAGCGAAGGCGACCTGATGTTCATGCCCATTGCGGATCCCAGCATCTCGCTTGAAGAGAACACCGAGATTGCGGCACGGCAGAACGCCGCGTTGATGAAGTTCCCTGAAGTCGAGTACGTGGTCGCCAAGGTGGCCCGAGCGGATACGTCCACGGATCCGGCGCCGCTGAACATGACGGAAACGATCGTTCACCTGAAACCGAAGGGCGAGTGGCGGGCAGGGATGACGCTCGATCGCCTGCGCGCCCAGATGGGCGCCGCGGTGCAACTGCCAGGCGTGTCGAACATCTGGACGATGCCAATCATCAACCGGATCGACATGCTGACGACGGGCATCCGGTCCGAAGTGGGCGTGAAGATCTTCGGCACCGATCTGGCCGTTCTCGAGCAGCTGGCGCGGAAGGTGGCAGACGTCGTGCGCCAGGTGCCGGGTGCCTCGAACGTTTACCCCGAACAGGTCACCTCGGGGCAGTACCTCAACATCGAAGTCGATCGCGCTGCTGCCGCGCGCTACGGGATCGGCGTCGGGGACATCCAGCAGGTCATTGAAACCGCCATCGGTGAGACGACGCTGACGATGACCATCGAAGGACGCGAACGCTTCCCGGTGCGTGTGCGTTACGCACCTCAATACCGAGCGGACCCGCAGGATCTCGGGAGTGTGCTCGTGACCTCACCGAGCGGCACGCAGGTGCCACTTGGGCAGCTCGCGCGAATCGAGCACGCGCGCGGCCCCGCGATGATCTCGTCCGAGAACGGCCTGCTGCTCGCCACGGTGCTGCTGAACGTGCAGAATCGCGATGTCGGCGGGTTTGTTGAGGAGGCGCGCGCAACGGTCGCACGCGACATCACGTTACCGGCCGGCTACTACGTCGGCTGGAGCGGCCGCTGGGAAAACCACGAACGTGCTCGCGCGCGCCTGCAGATCGTGCTGCCCATCGTCCTGCTCGTGATCTTCGTCCTCCTGTACTTCACGTATCACTCGGTCCTGGAGGCGGCCCACGTGCTCTTGGCGGTGCCGTTCGCCCTGACTGGCGGTGTCTACCTGCTGTGGCTGCTTGGCTACAACTTCTCGGTCGCGGTCTGGGTGGGCTTCATCGCGTTATTCGGCACTGCCGTGCAGACCGGCGTGGTGATGGTCATCTACCTCGAGGAAGCCGTCGAACGAAAGCGCCGGGAACTGGGCGGCACGTTGACGAGGGCGGGCTTGAGAGATGCCGTGATGGAAGGTGCGTTGCTTCGGCTGCGCCCGAAGGTGATGACGGTCTCGACGGTGATCGCCGGCCTCCTGCCGATCATGTGGAGCACGCGTGCGGGTGCAGAAGTCATGAAGCCGCTCGCCACTCCGGTACTCGGCGGGATGGTGTCGTCGCTCCTGCACGTGCTGATCGTGACCCCGGTCATCTTCTTCTGGATCCGGGAACGAAAGCTTGGCCTGCAACACGAGTTGATGCTGCAGGAGCGCGTCGCCATCGGTCGGCGCGGGTTCGTGATCGGCGCAGGTGTGCTGGTCGTCGTAGCCGCTGCGGCCTTTCTCGTCTGGAGGACGTCCGCTCCGGGTGGCGAGTCCCCTGACGACCGCGCGGCCGGCGTGGTCCAGACGGTGCGCGCCGGCGGACTCGATGTCGTGCTGCTGTCGCCGAGCGGAACGCTGCGTCAAGGGAGAAATGCCTTCACCATCGAATTCCGACGGACGGGCACGAACACGCTTGTCGACGCCGGCCGTGTGCGTGCGAGCGCCAACATGCCCATGCCTGGAATGGTGATGTCCGGTGGACTCCAGGTCGCGCCAACCGGTGTACCGGGCCGGTATTCCGCGACCGCGGAGTTCGGGATGGCGGGTGCCTGGCAGATGGCGATTGAGTGGGATGGTCCCGCCGGCAAAGGATCGGTCAACTTCGAGGGAGGCGTGCAATGACTACGCGATTTGTTCTGAGCGTCCTCATTGCGATGCTGGTGCCTGGAGCGCCCGCATTCGCCCAGACCCGAGCCGAGAAGCCCATCGCGGACCAATACGT
>JAIVJN010000377.1 GCA_020200025.1 Acidobacteriota bacterium
GTGGAACTGCCCGAGCAGCCGACGGCCGAAGAGCTTGCGGCGCTCGATCCCGATCTCCATGCGGCGCTTTTCGGACCGCGCAACTTGCCGTTCTCCGTCACGCTGGTGTTCCCGGCCTTCGACGGCCCGGAGTACGCTCGAGCGATCGAGATGGCGAAGGGGTCGGCGGAGTATCGCGCCCTCGGCGACGGCGAGCGGCTGCGCCATCGCGCCCGCTTTTTCTCCGCTGACGCGCTCGCCTTGCGCGACTTGTTCGAGCTGGTCGGTCCGCGGGAAGGCTGCGAGGTGTTGATCGACGACCGTCCGATTCCCTATGCCCGCGAGCTGTGGCTGCCGCTCATCTGGTTCCTGCTTCTTCGCTAGTGTTCCGACGACGTGCCACCCCCGCGCAGCCCCTTCGAACGCGACATGCAGATGCTCGAGGCCGAGCTCAAGCGTCTCGAGGGCGAGTACAACCAGTTCTTCGCCGGGCGACTGCCACGTCTTCCCTGGGATTCGCGCACGCGCGTCGAGGCCCTCGTGCGGCGTCACGACCGGTTCCCGATGCAGAACACCGCCGAGCGATTTCGCTTTCAATCGCTGCAGGCCCGCTTCTCGTCCTTTTGCGAGCTGTGGGACCGCACGCTCAAGGCTCGCGAGGAGGGTCGCGCTTCCGGCGTGCGCCGGCGCCGGCGCGACGCCCTACTGCCCGCCATCGCTTCGCCGGTCGCTGACGGGCCGCCTCCCGCGGCACTCGAGGCGCCCGAGGATCCTCGGCCGCGTGCCGAGGTTCTAGGCGAGGGTCTCGTCGCGGAAGCGAGCGTGCGGGATGCGGTCGTCGATGCCGCACGCATCAAGGACCTGTATCAACGCTTGAGTGACGCCAAGCGCGACGCCGGAGAACCGCCGGTGTCGTTCTCGCGGTTCGAAAAGCTCGTCACCTCACAGGTCGCCAAGCTCGGTGCGGACGGCGATGCCGTGGCGTTTCGTGTGACGATGAAGGAGGGGAAAGTGAATCTGACGGCGAGAGCGATCAAGGAGTGAGGCGGTCGGTGTCGCCGGTGCCGGACGCGCGTAGGCCCCCGGCACCGGTTGCAATCAAGCGGTTACGCGGCGCGGGTGACGTTGCCGGCCTGCGGTCCTTTCGGTCCGTCGACGATCTCGAACTCGACGTTCTGACCCTCTTCGAGTGATCTGAAGCCGGCGCCGGTGATCGCCGAGTAATGCACGAAGACGTCGCTGCCGCCCTCGCGCTCGATGAACCCGTAGCCCTTCGCGTTATTGAACCACTTGACCTTGCCTGTAATGCGCATCGTTCTTCTTCCTGGCTTACTAGTGGCAGCGCCACCAACGGCGACTTCCGACCCGCTACTGCTGAGCCGGAAGACATAAAAAAAGGCCGCGCACGCGGCCTTTCTCGTGGTCCCGAAAGCTGGACCGCACGGCGATAATACCGGCACGTTACACGAGTGTCAATCGAAAGACGCGCCCGAATACGCGATTTTGCCCGCATTTCGTTATCGCTTCACCCCTCTCTTTGCTGCAAGGGGTCGTCCATGCGCCGCGCCGTCCTGAGTGTTTCCGATAAGACCGGCCTCGTCGAGTTCGCCTCCGGCCTCACGCGCCGAGGGTTCGAGCTGGTCTCGACGGGTGGCACGGCTGCCACCTTGGCCGCCGCCGGTCTCGCCGTCGTCGGCGTTTCGGATGTCACCGGCTTCCCAGAGATGATGGACGGCCGCGTCAAGACCCTTCATCCCCTCATTCATGGCGGCATCTTGGCCCGCCGCACGCATGACGAGGACCTGTCCGCGGCCCGGACGCATGGCATCGCTCTGGTCGATCTCGTGTGCGTCAACCTCTATCCCTTTGCGCGGACGGCGGCGCAGCCCGACGTGGCGTTCGACGATCTCCTCGAACAGGTGGACATCGGGGGACCCAGCCTCGTGCGCGCGGCGGCGAAGAACTTCCGCGACGTGCTGGTCGTCGTCTCGCCCAACGACTACCTGCAGGTGCTGGCCGCGCTCGACGAGGCGGGGGGGCCGTCGCTCTCGCTGCGATTCGACCTCGCGCGGCGCGCGTTCGCCCACACGGCGCATTACGACAGAACGATCGCCGGCACGCTCGACGGCGTACGAATCGAGAACAGCCAATTCCGACGGCACACGACAGCGGAGGTGCTTGCGCCCACGCACCTCACGGTCGAGGCCACGAAGATTCAAGACCTGCGGTATGGAGAAAATCCTCATCAGCCGGCCGCGTGGTACGCGCTCGATCCGGCCGTCGCACTGGGTTCGCCCGTCGTCCTGCAAGGCAAAGAGCTCTCGTTCACCAATCTCCTCGACCTCGACGCTGCCGCGCGTATCGTTCTCGAGTTCGGTGAACCGGCAGCGGCCGTCATCAAGCACACCAACCCGTGCGGGGCCGCGACGGGCGCCACCGTGGCCGAGGCCTACGTGCGTGCGCGCGATGCTGACTCGCTGGCAGCCTTTGGCGGCATCGTCGGTCTCAATCGCCCCATCGATGCCGACGCCGCCCGAGCCATTGTCTCCACCTTCATCGAGGCGGTGATCGCGCCGATAGTGACGGCGGAGGCGCGACCGATTCTGGCCACCAAGGCGAACATGCGCGTGGTCACGGCCGACATTCTCGCGGCCGACCAGCACGAGGTCCCACTCGCGCTACGGCGTGAGCTTCGCTCCGTGCTTGGTGCGCTGCTGGTCCAGGAGCGCGATCGTGTCGTCGAGGCGAAAGAACCGTGGCCGATCGGGACGCTGCGAGTGGTCACCAAGCGCCAGCCCACCGCCGACGAATGGCGTGCGCTGCAGTTCGCCTGGCGCGTGATGACCCACGTGAAATCGAACAGCGTCATTTTCACGGATGCCGTGCGAACGCTGGCGATCGGCGCCGGTCAGATGAGCCGGATCGACGCCGCCCACGTCGCCCGGGCGAAAGCGGCCGGCTGGAAAAGCACAGGCGGTGCCGAAGAACTGAAAGGATCGGTGGCCGCGTCAGACGCTTTCTTCCCCTTCCGTGACGGGCTCGATGCCGTGGTCGCCGCCGGAGCGACCGCCGTCGTCCAACCGGGGGGATCGGTACGCGATCCGGAGGTGATCGCCGCGGCCGACGAGCACGGGATTGCGATGGTGTTCACCGGGCGGAGGCACTTTCGGCACTAGGTTGCCTAACACGTTTCACGGCAAGCCACCGTCCCGATCGGCGGCAAACGGCAACGTCACCAGTACCAGGAAGAGCATGAGGAACTCGGAGTCGCCGAAGTTGTACTCGAAGAGCCCGGCGATGAGCATGGCGACCACTGCGCTCACGGCGGCGGCGGTCAACGCGCGGTGCCTCCCGCGTTTGAACAGCCACAGCAGTCCGCCCGAAAGCAGCGCGACGAACCAGATCCACGCAGCCAGCGCCGGTAAACCGCGCTCCGCGGCAATCTGCATCGGCACGTTGTGCAGATGGAGGTTCGATGCTTTCACCGCCGACGGCACGCGATACGCCGGATAGACGACGGCGATTTGGTCGGGACCGACGCCAGTCAGCGGATGGTCGGCGACGATGGCGGCGCCAGCCTGGAGCATGGCCATCCGGTCCCGGTTCGTTTCGTCTTGCATATCGCCGATCGAGTACACGCGGTTCGTCAGGGCCGCTGGTCCAAAGGTCAGCGTCAGGACAGCCGCGATCGGTAGCAGCGCCAACAGCCTGAAGTCCTTCATCAGGAACAAGACGCCGACCCCCGCGGCCGTGCCCACCCACGCGCTCCGGGTCAGTGTGAGGGCCAGGCCGACCACGAGCGCGGGCATGATAGCCAACGCCCAGGCCCGGTCGCGGGTGTCGTACAGCAGGCGCGCGACGGCCGCGCAGATGACCAGCATCAGCGTGCCCGAATACGTCATCCAATGCGACAGCGTGCCCTGAACCCGCTGATTGAGGTTGTCGTAGTTGAGAATGCCGTACTGGGTGATGCCGATAATCGCGCTCGCGGCGCCGATGGTGAGAATCAGCGACAACATCGAGCGTGCCCGCGATCCTCGCGCCAGATCGTAGACGAGCGGGACGAGGAGAAAGAGCGTGAGCTGACGGCAGTCGGCGACACTCGCCGCGGCATTTCTCGCGAAGCTCGCGGAGAGCAGCGTCAGCGCCGCATACGCGACGAGCGCCCAGAAAAATCTCGGTGCCTCCAGGCGCCGGCCATGCCATAGGTTCGACGTCACCCAGCACAGGCACGCCAGCGCCAAACAGATCTGCGCCACCGCGATCGAGAGCTGCAGGGCCGCGACCATCCCGAGAAGCGCGACGAGCCCGCCAAGCTCGAGGCGATCTCTCGGCGGCAAGCCGGCTGTCAGTGAAACAGTGGTCATGAGAAGT
>JAIVJN010000148.1 GCA_020200025.1 Acidobacteriota bacterium
CATCATGCCCTCACCGGGGATCGAGATCGTCGGCGACGGCACGCAGTGGAACGGCGCGATGACGAGAGGTCGCGCCATCGAGCTGCCCGTCACCGTTCGTTTCATCGCCGACGGCGACTGGACACTTGGGGCGCAGATTACCAACCAACGCGCCTACGGTCCGCAGGTGAGTGGTGCCGTGCTGAATGTGGTCGCCGCCAACGGGATGGCTACTCTGGGCAGCGATGCGCATGCCCTGATGAAGGCCTCCCCGGGGACGGCCGAAGCGTTGCGGGCGCTGGGTATCGCGCCTGCGCCTGTCGCGACGGGAGCCGCGTCCGGGCGGCTCGCAGTCCCAGCGGTGGCGTCGGTCGTGACCGGAACTGTCCTGTACCGCCCCCCGGAAGGCAATCCGCAACCCGTCCGTGGAGCCTTGGTTCAGATCACGAACGCCGCCGGAGCACAGCTCGCGCTGACGGGAACGAGCGCTGTTGGCGTCTACTCCGCCGCCATCAATGCCGATGCGGTGAAGGTGACAGTCTACAGCGCCGACGTCGATGGTACTCGGGCGGTCGTGTTTCCTGTCGGCCAGCCGACCCAACGCTACATCCTCGAGTCGCCGGTCACGCCGGTGACCGGACCGACCACCCCGATCAACATCACATCGGCCGCCACCCAGCGCGGAACTCCCGCAGCCCCGAGCAACGATTCACTGGCGGCCCGCGGCTTCGCGGCCTACGACGCGATGCTGACGTTCTGGTTCCATTCCACGGCCATGATTGGCCGGAACATGCCGCCGGCGCAGACCAATTTCCCGGAGAGCACTGCCGCGGGAGCACAGTGTGGAACGTCCTGCTACTCGGGCACGACGCAGCAGATGTACATCCTGCGCGAGGATGCGTTCGATTGGGACGTGCTCGGCCACGAGTTCTTCCATTTCGTCACTCGTCAGGCCGCCCTGCGTACGATCACGACGAGCCTGGGCGGCTTCCATACCGGCGGGACGGCGATTGGTCAGAACACCCGGCAGAACGGCACGGGGAATGTCCGCGATCGTGACGAAGGAATGCGTCTAGCGTGGGGCGAAGGCGTGGCCACCGCCATGTCGCTGCTGATTCAGAGCCGCCCCCTCTCCACGTTCGCGTTCCCCGCTCTACTCAACATCAACGACGGCAACTACACCGACACCGAGGACGCGTCCGGCACGCCGCTCAGCGCCGAAACGCCCATCCCCAGCGACGGCTTCGGCTCCGAGAACTCCGTCATGGGTCTCCTCTGGGATATCTCCGATGCGGCCCAGGACTCCGACCCGCCGGTCACCGACGCCCTGGGCGGCGTCGATGCCAGGCTGTTGTGGACCCTCATCAACTCGACGCTACCGTGCAATCCGTGCGATCGGGTGGACAGATTCTGGACCGGCATCACGCAATTGTTCGGTGTCACGAGCTCCACGGCATTCGAGGCCGCGAAGCTCTTCGTGATCAACAAAATGGGCCCGAAAGCGACGGCGCCCGCCGACGGCCAGAGCGTGCCCGGAACCGCGGCGCCGACGTTCCAATGGGTGCGCAACGGCGATCCGAGCCCAGCGCACCGCAACAATCATTTCTTCTTGGCGTTCTCGCGCGACAACTTTCAGAGCCATCGCGTGCTGATCCCTGTGCCGACGCTCGATGCCACCTCTTATACGCCGACGGACGCGGAGTGGGCGGCGGTTCAGGCCGGCGGTACCGGAGGCCAGCCCTACAAGTGGCTCGTCGCTGCCGACCGGCCTGACGGTCAGTCCGTTCCCGCCGGTTGGTTCTGGTACAGCAACATCAGCACGATCGTCCCGCGGTCGCTCGAAGCCACCATCACCTGGTCACCGGTCGGCGCCGACGTCGACCTGCATCTTGCCAATCCGAGCGGAACGGACATCGCGTACTACAATCGCGTCACTGCCTGGGGGTTTCTCGATCGCGACTGCATCACGACATGCGCGCAGGAGATCATCAGCGTGACGTCGCTGCCCTTCACGGGCACGTACCGGCTGTTCGCCCACTACTACAGCGACCATGGCCGGGGGCCGGCGACCGTGCGTGCGGTGGTGAAGTCGGGCAGCCAGGTCCTCATTGACCAGACGTTCGTCCTCGGGGCAACCGGAGCGACACGAACCATCGTCACTGTGCCGGTCAATACGAAGCCGACGGCGGCTGAAACGGCGAGCAGTGACGCGCTCGACCCGGTTTCGCTGCCGCCAAAGAAGAGCCCGTAGCGCGCGATACGCTTCGGCTCGCGGGATCACTTGTAGGCCACGGCAGCGCTCGACGCGCCGGCAAGGTGCATCACATCGAAGCGCGTGAAGCCGACCTCGGTGCACCACCGGCGAAAATCGGCGGCCGAGTAATCGAACGCGTCGCCGAACTCGATGAGCATGTTGAGCGACATCAACAGGCCGAACGTGTTGACGCGCCGCTCATCGTCGATGAGCGCTTCGATCGTGACGAGGGCGCCGCCCGGCGGCAGAGCGTCGTAGGCCCGACGAATCAGATGCAGCTTCTTCTCGAGATTCCAGTCGTGCAGGATCATGCCCATCGTGATGATGTCGGCCGCCGGCCACGGATCGGTGAAGAAGTCGCCGGCAGCAATGCGAACGCGGCCGTGCAGGCCCGACGCGGCGATGGCTTTCTTGGCAATGGGCTCGACCGGCGGCAGGTCGAAGCTCGTACAGGTGAGGTGTGGGTGGCGTTTGGCCACCTCGATGCAGAGGAGCCCCGTCGCGCCGCCAATGTCGCACAGGCTCTTGTAGGGTGCAAAGTCGAACTGCTGCGCGAAGGCCTCGAAGTTGATGCGTGAGAGCCCGGTCATCGCGCCCATGAACTGTTCGAGCTTGGCCGGGTCGGCGTAGAGCTCGGCGAACAGCTCCTCTTGTCCGTGCTTGACCTCGTTTTGCGGCTTTCCCGTGCGCAGCGCTTCCGGCAGATCGTGCCAATACCTGAACAACCGCGCGTTGAGCATCTCGAGAATGCCGCCGACGTAGCGCGGGCTGTTGCGATCGAGGTAGAGCGCGGTTGCCGGGGTGTTGGCGTATGTCGCCGACGGTCCGTTGCCCGCGCGATCGAGAAATCCCAAGGCCACGAGGGCGTCGAAGAAGTCGTCGACGGCGCGGGGGTGCAGCCCAAGCTCTCTGCCGAGCTCGGAGCCGGCGAGGCGCCGATCGGCGAGCCGCGTGAACACGCCGAGCTCGACGGCGGTGAGCAGCACCTTCGACGACCAGAACCCGAATCCGGTGGTAAGAATCGGCGTGACGTCGGGAGCATTCATGGGCAGAGTGTAAGGGGCATTGGACTCGCTCTCGCTGTTCGCGGTTCAAAGAACCACACGACGATCCTCGACGCGGCGCGCGCCTCACGCGAGGCGTAACCGCACGGATCGAACGGCGCGCGCACGCCCGAGCGCACCCTCATTGCCGCGGGATGAGGAGCGTGAAAGGCCGGTCCGCCGCGGTCACGGTCAGCGGTGCGCCCGTGAGGCTATAGGTCTGGACGGCGACATTCCATGCGCCGACAGCGTTGCACAGGCTCCCGAAGGACACCGTGACGTGAATCAGCCCCGGCACTCCCGCGCCGCCGAACTCCTGCTGCAACGACGCGACCGCGGCCTCTCGGGTGAACACACTGCCCGCAGGGAACCGGATGCAGTAGACACCCGCCGGACTTCCAGCCGGGCGCAGGACGGCGGTGCCGGCCAGGCCCGGCGACGCCGTGCGCAGGGTGGCATTGGCGTTCACGTTGACCCAGTGCAACGCCTCCGAAGCCGGTCGCGGCGATCCCGGAGCGATCGCCGGGTTGAACACGAAGGGTCCGGAGTTGCCCGCACTATCGCTCCACGCGCCGCTGATGTTGGCGAGGGTGATGGTCGCCTGGATGTTCAATGGCGTCGCACCGGGCGTGAGTACTAGCGTCATGCCCAACCCGATCGTCCCGTTTGGGTTCTGAAAGGCGGTGCCGACGACCGCGGCGCGGGTCGACGCGCCACACAGGTCGTCGTAGCCGTCGAGCGTGTAGATCGAGCCCGCCTGCGTCACATTCAGCGTGACGACATTGCAGAACGGCTGGAGTTGCCAGCGAAACGTGCCGAGCGGCTGGGCCTCGGCCGCCCGCTGGGTGGCGAAGAAGGCCAGGAACACGACCGGGACGAGAATCGTCGAGCGGAGCGTCGGCATAACGGGAGCCTCCTCAAGGTAGCGCAGTGTATCTCGGACCCGCTCAGTTTGCTCCTTCCGGTAGGGTGGTCGTCGGCCGGTAGGGTGGTCGTCGGCCACCGGTTTCGATGGCTGCCGGACGAAGGGAGACGTCGACAGGGTACTGGTC
>JAIVJN010000378.1 GCA_020200025.1 Acidobacteriota bacterium
CGCCTATGCGGCGCCAGAGCAATTGCGCGGCGAGGTGGTCGACGCGCGCACCGATGTGTATGCGCTCGGCGTGATTGCCTACGAGATGCTCACGGGCTCGAGGCCCTTCAGCGCCGACAACAGCGCGACGCTCGTCACCCAAGTGCTGTCGGAGGCGCCAGGCGCCTCTACCCCAGGGCTACAACCGATGACACCGGACGTGCAGAAGGTGGTGTTCCGCGCCTTGGCGAAAGATCGGCGCGAACGTTGGCCCAGCGTTGCCGAGCTCCTGGAGGCGCTCGCGCACGCGCTGGGGCGACCTGCGCCAGCCCTCGCGTCCGGCTCGCGCGGAGACGGCCTGCTGGCCCGGTATGAGCTCGGCCCGCTCGTCGGACCAGGACGTCTCGGCAGTCAGGTCTTTCGCGGCACGCACCGCGCACTCGGCGTGCCGGTCGCGATCCGCGTGCTCAAGCGAGAGGACGGTCCGTACTGGGACGCGGTTCGTGCGCGCTTTCTGCTCGAAGCGCGCACGCTTCAAGTGTCGCATCCGAGCCTGCTGCAGGTGCGCGATTACGGCGAAGACGATGTCGGCGTGTTTCTCGTGACCGAGTTCGTCGTGGGGCAAAGCCTGAGCGCCGCGCTCGAGAGCGGACCGATGCCGTGGTCGCGCGCGGCGACGCTCATCGGACAGATGCTCGACGCGGCCGCGGCGCTCCATCGGCGTGGCGGGTTCCTCGTTGGCATCAATCCAGACATGATTCGCTTGACGACCGATCAAGGCGGAGAGCGCATCATCGTGTCGACGGCCGGCATCCGCTCCGTCCAAGACGTGCTGGCGACGATGCGGGAACAGGAGCTGCGGGGCCAGGAAGCCAGCAAGCACGAGTTGCCGTATGTCGCGCCCGAAGTGTTAATGGGTCGCGCCCTCGACGCCAGGGCCGACGTGTTCACCATCGGCGTGCTCGGCTATCAGATGGCGACCGGTGAGCTCCCATTCCACGCCCCCAGCCTGCCTGAGCTGCTGGGCCGCATGCTGGCAGGCTCGATGAGGTCACCAGACAACCTCCAGGCTGGCATCACGGCCGCGGGGGCTGCCGTGATCCAGCGCGCGCTCGCCCCGGATCCCGAGGCGCGCTTCCAGTCTGCGCGCGAGATGGCGAACGCGATTGCCGATACGGGCGGGTCGTGAAAACGAACCGGGTTCGTTTCGGTGGCCAGCCGTCGGAACCGAACCCGGTTTCGTTTTCAGCCCTGAGCAGCTCGTGTCCCGAGTCAGAGATTCGTCACCATTTTCCCGACGGGGCATCCCGGGTCCCCAGCGCGGCAGCCGCGCTGGGGGGCCGTCCCGCCGAGCGGCGTTGCTCGTCGCTCACATATGCGGGCATATGCTCACTCCTCGCGCCTTGCCCGGCGCGCGCCGCGTCTGGAAAATATAGCAACGAATCTCTGACTCGGGACACACTAGCGAAGATAGCGCTGCAAGAAGGCGAAGATGTCCGCCTGTTCGTCGATCTGTTTGGTGACGGGCTTCCCGCCGCCATGACCGGCCTTGGTTTCCACTCTGATCAGGATCGGGCCCGCGCCCGGCGCGACCGCTGCCTGCAGGCGCGCCGCGAACTTCTTCGCCATTCCCGGGGCGACGCGGTCGTCGGTGTCGGCCGTCGTGACAAGGGTTGGCGGATAGGCGGTCCCGTCCTTGACGTTGTGCAGAGGTGAGTAGGCGTAGAGATACTTGAACTGCGCAGCGTCGTCTGCCGATCCGTACTCGGAGATCCAGAAGCGGCCGACCGTGAAGTGGTGATAGCGCAGCATGTCGGCGACAGGAACGCGGCAGACGACCGCGCCGTAGAGCTCGGGGCGCTGCACCATGACCGCCCCGACGAGGAGCCCGCCGTTGCTGCCTCCTTCGATGGCGAGCCGCGCCGGATGCGTGTAGCCCTGGGCAATGAGCCACTCGCCAGCCGCGATGAAGTCGTCGAACACGTTCTGTTTCCTCTCGAACGTCCCGGCTCGGTGCCACGCCTCGCCGTACTCGCCGCCGCCACGCAGGTTCGGCACGGCGACAATGCCGCCACGCTCCAGCCAGACGAAATTCGCCGGATCGAACTGGGGCGTCAGGCTGATGTTGAAGCCGCCGTAGGCGGTGAGAAAGACCGGTCGCTCGCCGTCGCGCGGCAGGTCTTTACGGTGCACGAGAAACATCGAGACGTTGGTGCCATCTTTCGACGGATACCAGACTTGACTCACCGCGTATGCCGCGGGATCGACGGAGCGGACGCCTGATGCACCGAAGGTCTCGAGACTACGCGTGCCGAAGTCGTACCGGTACACCGTCGGGGCATGGGTGAACGACGAGAACCGGAGGAAGAGCTCGCGGTCGTTTGGCCGTCCCGTCAGCCCCGCGAGCGAGCCGAGAGCCGGAAGCGCGATCTCGCCGCCGTCCTGGCCATCGAGTTGGAAGACGCGCACATGGTCGCTGGCGTTGCGCAAATAGACGACCACGAGCTGACGATTGACGATGGCGAAGTACGACAACGTGTCGGTTTGTTCGGGCACGACAACGGCCGTCGCGACGGCGTCGCCGACACCTGCGCCTTCGCGCGCAGCCGCGGCCTCAACTGCTATGACGCGACTGCGTGGTGCACCACGGTTCGACCGGAAGTAGAGCCGATCGCCGACGGCATCGACGAACACGTGCGCCGCCGCGAATCCCGTGAACAAGGCGCGCGGAACCGTCACCTCCGACCGAAGATCGACGAGATGCACCTCGCTGTCGTCGCTCGACCCTTTGTACGACGTCAGCACCAGCCAGCGTCCGTCACTCGAGGTGTCCGTCGTGAGGACGATTTCTCGATTGTCGGGCCGCTCGAAGATCAGGCGGTCTTTGGACTGCGGATCGCCGAGCCGGTGATAGTAGACCTTGGCGAAGTAGTTCTCGTCCTCGCGCGACACTGAGCCTGGCTCGGGAAAGCGGGTGTAGTAAAAACCCAGCCCGTCGGCGGTCCACGACATGTTGGTGAACTTGGCCCACAGGAGCCTGTCCGGGCGGTCTTGACGAGTCGTGATGTCGCGGATCAAGAGCTCCTGCCGATCGCTGCCGCTGCGAGAGAGCGCGTAGGCAAGAAGCCGCCCATCGTGGCTGACGGACATACCTGTGAGCGCTACCGTTCCATCTGGGCTCATCGCGTTGGGATCGAGCAGCACGTCTGGGGCCCCGGCGAGTCCCTCCTGGACATACAGGACGGCCTGGTTCTGCAAGCCGTCGTTCAGGGTGTAGAGGTAGCGCGGACCGCGTTTGACCGGCGCGGACAACCGGGGATAGTTGTAGAGCTCGGTGAGCCGCGATCGAATGCGCGCGCGCTCGGTCGTCTCGAGCTGACGGGCCGTCAGAGTATTCTGCGCCTCGACCCACGCCACGGTCTCGGGCGCGTCGGCGTCTTCCAGCCACCGATAGGGATCGGCAACCGTCGTTCCGTGGTAGTCGTCCGAGACGTCTGCCAGCCGCGCCGGTGGGTACAGCAGTGGAGACACTGCGGGTTCGCCGTCATCGCGCGAAATCACGATCATGGTGAGCGCCGCGGCGAGAAGCGCCGCCGAACCAATCAGCCAGAACTTCGCCATCGCTCGAGTCCGCATTCAGGCACTGGCGGAACGTTGCATCTTACATTTCTCAACGGCAGGCCGCAGGCGGTCCCCCTTCGCTCGCTCGATACAACCCGCGAGCTACGGGCGGTCCACCGAAGCGGCCTCAGGGCCGCGAAGGTGGACAGGCGGCAGGCGGCAAGGCATGCGGCAAACGACAAACGGCGAACAACAGACGGCAGGACTCTGTAGCACGGATGGTGCGGTGACTGGGTGCGGCCTGTGCGTCAGGTGCTTCGGTCCTTAGCTGCGCACCCTGCACCCAAGCACCTGAGTACCTAGCGCACCAGTCGCACTTGCACTTTGCACTTTGAACTCCGCCGACAGACGACCGGAAGCCACGAAGCACACGAAGGCCACGAAGGGAAGAAGGCACTTTGTACACTGAGCTTCTCACATCATCTCGTTCGCATAGACCGCCGCACCCAGAAGCGCGGCTCGCGGATTCAAGATGACGTGCACCGGCATCTGCTGCAGCATCGCACGCATCGGGTCTTTGGCGAGAAACGCCTCCATGAACGAGCCCGAGTCCATCGCGGGCAAGATCTTCGGCGCGATGCCGCCGCCGACATAGACACCGGCGGTCGACACGGCCACGAGCGCGAGATTGCCCGCCGCCGCGCCGTATGCCGAGACAAACATCTGGAGCGCTTCCATGCACCGACTGCAGGTGCCGGCAAGCGCCGCGCGCGTGATCCGGGCCCAAAGTCCGCGTGGCCTCCTTCCGAAGGGATCGGCCGGAAACTTCCGCTCACGTGATGGAGGAGTGACTGGCCCAGACCCGTCCCTGCCGCGATGAGCACGGCGTTGCCGTTAGGCTGCCGACGACCTTTCTGTAGCGCGTGCAGCTCGTCGGGCTGCAGGATGGGCACGGCGTAGGCCATGGCCTCGAGATCGTTCAGCAACCGCACGCGATCGAGATTGAACGCCTTCATCAGGTCACCGGCCGACACGTCCCACGGCACGTTCGTCATGCGTGCCGACTGATCGATGACCGGGCCGGCCACCCCGAACGACGCCCCGTCGACACGAGACGTCATGCCCTGCCGGCCCTGGAAAAATGCCGCGATGATGCTGGCCAGGCTGTCGAACTCGGCGGTGACGAAGCTGCGGACGTCGATCGCCACCGGTCGCGTGGACGCGAAGTTGAAGACCCCAATCAGCGTTTTTGTCGCGCCGACATCGCCTGCCAGAATCACGGCGACATTGTACAAGCCTCGCGAGGGCGCGCTCGCGCTCCGCGCTCGGAGAGGCTTCGCTGCTGCGCGGCTTGGTGGGACCGTCCTCGCTGCGCTCGGACGGTGCGACCGGCTCGCTCTCGCTCGCCGGTAGGACCGATCGCTCCGCTCACGGTGGGGACGCTCGCTTCGCTCGCGCGTAGGCCGGCTCGCTTCGCTCGCCGGTGGGCCTCGGCCTTACAACCTCGGTCGGACTGTTCTCACGACGCGCAGAGTCGCCTACCGAGCCGCGCAGCGGCGAGGCCCCGAAGCGTTGACAACCGCCTCGTTCTGCTCCATCGTGACGCGAGCTTGATGTCGGAGTTGCCGTTCGAGGTGGTCGACCATCTGCCACTCGGTGGGGAGACGGTCGTGTTTGCCGGGAAGCTTTGGTCGCTCGGCCGCAGAGACGCGCGTGCGCTGGTCGAGCGGCTCGGGGGGGCTTCCGACGAGGAGCTCACGCTGCGCACCACCATGCTCGTGCTGGGCGCCGAACGCTACCCCGAAGGACCGCCGGAGCCGGCCCGTCTCGAGCGCGACACCAGCGCCTCGAGCGCCAAGCTGCGTCGTGCCGTGCAGCTCAACGTCGATCAGCCGGGCCGCATTCGCATTCTGAGCGAAGACCAGTTCTGCCGCCTGGCGGGCCTTCCGGGCGTCGCGGCGCTCCGGACGCAGCACTACGGGCAGCGGGACATCCTCACCATGTATCCGCGGCTGCGCGAGGATCACCTGCGCTACCTGCAGAAGTGGGGCTTCCTGCGCCCCGCGTTTCGCAACAACGCCGACACCTGGTTTGCGTTTGCCGACCTCACGGTGCTTCGTCAAGTGCACGCCGAGATGACCGACGGCGCCTCATTTCGTGCCGTGCTTCGCGGCTTGCAGGCGACGCGCACCGGGCAACTGACGTTCGACTTCCGTCTCGACGCCGAGCCGGCGCGCATTCTCGCGCTCGAGCCGCGCCGCCCGCGCGTTGGGGCCGAATCTCTCATCTCGGGTTCCGCATCAGCAGCCTCACGTCCCCTCACGACCGCCGAGCAGCACTTCCTCACGGGGTCGCTGCTCGACGATGGCACGCAGGACCGCATCGAGGAAGCGGCCCAAGCCTATCGGCGGGCGCTCGAAGCCGACCCCAACATGGTCGCTGCCCTCATCAACCTGGCCAATATCCGCTACGCGTGCGACGAGCTCGCCGAGGCACTCGCCCTTTACGAGCGGGCGATCTCGCTCGATCCCACCTACTTCGAAGCCCACTTCAACCTCGGCAACATCCATCACGATTACGGTCAGTATCGCGAGGCCGAGCGGTGCTATGCGGAGGCACTCGCGCTCAATCCCGGCTATGCCGAGGCGCATTTCTATCTGGCCGTGACGTTGGAAAAGATGGGCCGTCCGGCTGACGCCCGAGCGCATTGGAAGGACTATCAGACGCTCGCGCCTGACGGGGAGTGGGTGGAGCTCGCGAGGGAGTTTTCAGACTAGGACCGCTTCGCGGTAGGACCCTTCGGGTGGGACCGCTTGGCGGGGGGACGCTCGCTCCGCTCGACGCGGGCCGCCGACTCGCTCGCGGTGGGATCGGCTGCGCCGGCGGGTTGAGCTCGCGAGTCAACAGCCCTCGTTTTGTCCCCACCCGCGCGAAGCGAGGGTCCTACCCGCGGGAGAGTCCTTCCCGCAGGGTCCGACCGGCGGAGCCGGTCCCCTACCAGCGATACTGTTCCTCCCGCTCCCCGCAGTGTTCGGGCGTTCCGTTCTCGGCGGCCCGACGCCAGCGGCACGCGTGAAAGCGTTGCACCGCTGGGGCTTCGACCGCGGGAGTCGGAGTCGGAGCCGGAGCCGGCTGCTCGGGCGGGCTCGGGTTCGGCGTAGGTCGATCGTTACTGAAGACGGAATCCAACGCGTTCCTCCAGCGCGCGCCACGCGCGCTGCTCGTCGGGGGCCACGAGCGTGATGGCGTGCCCTGTCGCCCCCGCGCGCCCGGTCCGGCCCACGCGGTGGACGTAGGCTTCGGGCGTATCGGGCACTTCGAAGTTCACGACGTGGGCGATACCTTCGATATCCAACCCTCTGGCCGCGATGTCTGTGGCCACCAGCACGGGATGCGTCCCCGACCGGAATCCTTCCACCGCCGACAGCCGTTCCTGCTGCGACCGATCGGCGTGGAGCGCGGCGGCCCGTACGCCTTTCGCCTGCAGATGGCGGGCGACGCGGTCGGCGCCGATCTTCGTGCGCACGAAGATCAGGGTCGGCCCATCGGCATCCCGCTTGACGAAGCGCGCCAGCCAGTCGGCTTTCTCGCCGCGATCGACCGTTTGCATCGAGTGCCGGATCGTCCGCGCCGCGCCGCGGTTGGCGCCGACCTGGAGATATTGCGGCTGGCGCTGCACCTCACGGGCCAGGCGAAGAATCTCGTCCGGCATCGTGGCTGAAAAGAGCAACGTTTGCCGATCGGGCGGTAAGGTGCTGATGATGCGTTGCACGTCCGGCCAAAAGCCCATGTCCATCATGCGGTCCGCCTCGTCGAGCACCAGCACCTGCAGGCGCACGAAGTCGGGCACACCGTGCCGCATGTGGTCCATCAGTCGGCCCGGCGTCGCCACCACGATATCCACGCCGGCCCGAAGCGCGCGCTCCTGCGGATCCATGGGGGTGCCCCCGTAGACCGGAGCCGTCGACACGGGCGTATGGTAGGTCAAGCCGACGAGCGTGTCTTCGATTTGCACGACCAGCTCGCGCGTCGGCGCCAGGATGAGGGCCCGCGTGTAAGACTCCCGCAGCGGATCCCCGTAGGCGGGTTGTTCGCTGAGCAGATTCTGAAGAATGGGTAGCGCGAACGCCAGCGTCTTACCCGTGCCCGTTTCTGCACAGGCGACGACGTCGCGATTGGCGAGCGCGTGTGGGACGACGGCGCCCTGGACCGGCCGGGTTCCCTCGAATCCGAGGTCGACCAGCCCGCTCATGAGCTGGGGGTGAAGGCCGAGAGACGTGAAGGCGAGCGGCACGGTCTCAGCATCGACGGATTCCCAGGGAATATCCGGCGCGAGCACCGAGGCCGATCGCTGCGACGCGCGTAATGGCACCAAATGAGGACTCAACGGAAGGGTTACCGGGCGCGAAAGGTGATGATGCCGCGCTGAGGATCGTAAGGTGAGATGCCAACCGTGACGCGGTCACCCGGGACGACCTTGATCCGGAATCGCCGCATGCGGCCGCTGAGCTGCGCCAACACCTCGTGGCCGGCGTCGACCTGCACGCGGTAGAGACCACCGCTGTGCACGGCGACAACCGTGCCTTGCATGTCTATGAGATCGTCCTTACTCATGCGTGAAGCAACCAGTGTGCCACATCACGGGGCCGAGTGCTATCTCAAACGCCTTGCCAGGTCGGGCTGCATTCTTGTAGGCGCGCGGCTGGTCGGGCGGGTGGGGCAGGTGGGGCTTGTCAGGCCGGAGGGTGGGCTAGTCGGGCCAGGCCGGTGGGCAAGTGGGGCGTGGTCGGACGTGGGGCGGGCAGGTGGGGACCGGATCGCCGGAACTCACGTGCTCTATCCGTCCACGCCTCGGCCGCCCAACCAGCCTTACTTGCCGCGACGTCACAGCCTCCTCACCGCCTCTTCCACTTGCATCGCCAGCGCGGCGTAGTCGTCGCCTGCCAGCTGCAACGGCCGGCCGAATCGCACCGACACCCGCCCGGGCGTGGGCGTCATCGACCGCATGTGCAGGATCTTGTCCACCCCTTCGATGCGCACGGGCACCACCGGCATACTGAGTCGGGAGCCGATCATGCCGATGCCGCCGCGAAACTCTTTGATGTCGCCTGCCTCGGAGCGGGCGCCTTCGGGGAAGAGGAGCACCGAGAAGCCATCGGCCGCAATCTCACCGATGTAGCGCAGCGTTTGGCGCGCCCCGGCCTCCCGCTGCGGCAGCGGGAACGCGTTGAAGAAGAACGCCGCCAGATAGTAGTTGAGCCGTCGCGTGAAAATTCGTCGCCATGGTTCGCCCTCAGGGAAGAAATGGGCTTTGAAGAACTCTTTGGCCATTGCCGGTGCCACCCGACTCCGCAGGTGCCCCGGAAGCGCCGCAAGGATGACGGGCACGTCGAAGTGACTCTGATGATTCGCCGCAAAGACGACGGGCGCGTCAATCCTCCCGAGATGCTCGCGTCCTTCGACCTCGATCCAGGCAAAGACACGGGCGAGGGGGAGAATCCAGGTCGCTAGGCTCAGACGCCGTACCAGGGCGACGAGCCGCCGCCGGTTCCATGCCGGAAAATCCACCGGCTCGATCAGCTCGGGTGCCGCCGACGACTGCTCGACCATCGTGCGCAGCTCGTCGAGCGTCCGCGCCTGGGCAAACTTGGTCTCGTCGATCCGTGTCTGGAATCGATCCTCGAGGGCAACCATCAACTCGACCCGCTCGAGCGAGCTCAGGCCCAAATCCGCGAGCGACACGTTCTCGCCGGCCGCGGATGCGCCGCTGAAGCGCGCGACCAGCGCCTGCAGCGCATCGTCGCTGGTCGCAAGCGACACGGGGGACGCACCCGCCGTCACCCACTCGCGAATGGCCTGCCGTCTCAGCTTTTTCGTGCCCTCGGTCCGCGGCAGCGCGCCGGCCGTCCAGACTGACACGCCGCGAATGCGCTGGTGATCCTGCAGGGTGTCGTTGGCCGCGCGCACCACCCTGGCGGGATCGGTGCCGGGCTCGACGACGAGCACCGCATGTACGCGCTCTTCACCGCCCGAGACAAAACCCACGACGGCCGATTCCCGCACGCCGGCCACGCGCTCGAGTGCCTGTTCGACATCGTCTGGATAGACGTTCAAGCCCTCCGGGGTGATGATCATCTCTTTCTTGCGGCCCCGGATGAACAGCCGCCCCTCCCCGTCGAGCTCGCCGACGTCGCCAGTGTGCAGCCAGCCCTCCTCGTCCAACGTGCGGCCGACGGTGTCCTGAAACGAAACCGAGCTTCGCTTTCCCTCGTCTTCCGAGAAAACGAGACCCGGTTTCGTTTCGGAGGCGTAATACCCGCTCGTCACGTTCTCGCCGCGAACCAATACCTCGCCGTCCGTGGCGATGCGAATCTCGACGCCGGCGATTGGCTTTCCGACCGAGCCCGAGCTGGTGCGGAATGGATGATTCAGGGTGACGATGGGCGCCGTTTCCGTGAGACCGTAGCCCTGGACGACGACGAAGCCGAGGCGCTTCCAGAACTCTTCGAGCGCCGGCCCGAGCGGTGCAGCGCCGACGACAAAGGCCCAGAATTTCAATCCGAACGTCCGATGGACCGCACGATAGCGCCACCAGCGGGCCGGAATCGAGAGTCCCGCCGGCGGGTCGGCGGCTGACGGATCGATGCGCACGACGTGCTCTTTGAGCACGTCGAGGATCTTCGGCACGCACACGATCACGGAGATAC
>JAIVJN010000149.1 GCA_020200025.1 Acidobacteriota bacterium
GGCCCCTGCGCACGGCGTTGGAACCACTCGAGACCGAAATCCAGAAACTGCATCAGGAGGCCGCGCTTGCCGCCTAAAAAACTTGCTTCAACCCTTACGATGTCTTCCGTAGAAGATGTCTAGACGGGGGCGATGCCGTTTTGACCGACGGGCCGCGCACTCGCCGATTCCGGACCGCCACCTTCTCGCATCAACGTCCGCGCCCGCTCGATCTCCGTCGTGCTGAGCCGGTCAGGGAAGTGCTGCAACGCCGTGGCGACGAGAGCGCGGGCGGATCGCGATTCCTGAGGTGAAGCCGCCAGTAATCCGCTCAAGCTCAGGGCCGCTCGTAGCTGCAAGAGAGGACTCTTCTGACGCTCGGCCGCGGCAATCGCCGCACGAAACGCCTCGGTCGCCGCGCGCAGCCCGCCGAGTGCCTCCGTGGGGCCGGCTAGCGACGCCTTGACAAGCAGCTCGCCTCTGAGACGATGCAGCTCCGGCTCCCAACAGCGGTCGTCGTTCGCGTTGCCAATGGCGAGCGCCTCGTCGATCGCTTCGAGGCCGACCGAAGGCGATCCCGCCCGAAGGTGAGCGTCGGCGAGGAGTGACAGGAAGTGCGGCAGGTTCAGCTCTGCGCCGGTACGACGGAAGCTGTCGAGACCGCCGGTGAGCTCCGCCATACCTTGCTCGGTCTCACCGAGCGCGACGAGCGCCCACGCGCGGTACATCACGCCGAGTGCGAGCCACTGCTGGAAGTCGTGCTCGCGTGCAATCTGAATGGACGCTTCAGCGTGATGCCGAACCAACGCGGGGTCACCCCGGTACTGATTGAGCCACGCGGTCAAGCTCTGGGCGTAGGCCAAGCCGAAGGGCTGCCGCTGCCGTTCGGCAAGCTCGAGCGCCCGGCGGTTCGCTTCGAGCGCTTCGTCTGGCCGGCCGCGCAGCCAGAGCGCGAGGGCAAGCCAGAGCAGCGCCGCGACACCCGGATCTGCGCCGTAGACGAGCCGGTCGCCCGCATGTCGCTCGGGATCGTACAACGTGAGACTCGTCGTCAGTTTCTCGATCGCCAGGTCGAAGGCGCCGAGGTGAATGAGGGGCGCGCCCAGGGCGCCGAGCGCGACCAGCATCTGTTTTGGTTCACCGGTCCGCTCGGCCAGCGCGATGAGCTGTTGAACGATCTCGTGCGCCGCATGAACGCGGCCACGCACGATATAGAACCGGTAGAGCCCATGAAGCACCGGCATCAGCGACGGCGTGTCGCCCAGCGTGCTGCACAGCTCGCGGGCACGGGCGTACGCCTGTTCAACGTCCGGCGCCGCGTAGCCGAGAAGGCCGGTGAGCGGCACGGCGAGCGTGATCTGCAGCTGCAATTCCAGGCGCGCACGCTCGGGCGAGTCGGCCAGCGCCTTGGCAGCTTCGAGACCCCGATGGGCGAGCACCACAGCCTCTTTGTAGGCGAACACGCGGAGCGCGTGACGCGCCGCGGTGAGAAAATGCGTCGCGGCCTGTTCGAACTTGCGGCCCGTCTCGTATAGGACGGCGAGCTCCGACGCGCCGCCCGGCGACTCGCCGTGTAATGCCTGGATGACCTCCGCCATCGTGGCGCTGAGCGTGGCTCGCCGTGAGCCGCGCAGCGTGCCTTGCAAGGCGTTCTGATAGAAGATGTGCACGAACGTGTATCGCAGCGACGGCAGCCGTCCCGCCAGCTCGCGTTCGTCGACGAGACGGACGAGCCCATGGACGCGCTCGAGTCGTTCGAGACGCTCCTCGACTTCTCCAGCGTCCATCTGAATAGCGCGTGCGATCACCGCCGAGTCGAATTGCACGCCTTGAACGCTCGCGGCCACAAGCAGACGACGGTCGGCGTTGTCGAGGCGATCGATGGTCCGCTGGATGACGCTGCGGATCGATTCCGGCCATTCGGAGCCAAGACTGCCTGACGATGGCGTCAAGCGCCATACGCCACCGTCATTCTTGAGGATGCCGCGGCTGACCAGTTGGCGCAGCAGATCCACGACGAAGAGAGGCGCTCCCTCGGTCCGCTCGTACAACGCGCTCACGAACTGGGCTGGCAGCTCGTGATGCGGATACACGCTCGTCAGATAACGATCGACATCCTCGCGGCTGAACGGACCGAGTGTCGTCTCGCGACAGGCATCGCGACCCTGCAGGTGCAGCTTCACCTCGATGAACGGGTGCTTCGCGACGAGAAGATCCGAGGGGCGATAGGTCACGAGCAGCAGCAGACGCAGCGAGTCGAAGCGGTCGCAGAGATAGGCGATGAGATCGACCGTCGAGGCGTCGGCCCAGTGCACGTCGTCGAAGAACAGAATCAGAGGAGCCGAGCGCGTGAGCTCCTGCAACAAGGCGGCGAGCTGCCGCTTCATCTGCTCGGAGGATCCGCCCGCCGCGTCCGAGAGCGTTCGCTGGCTCGAACCCTCGGGCGCCGCCACGGGCTGAAGCTGGACGAACCAGGCCGGCGCAAGCAGCCGCATGGCGCGCGCGACCGCATCTCCGCTCTCGCCGTGCAGCAGACTATCGAGCGCTTCGAGCACGGGAAGATACGCTTCCGCGCCCGCTAGCCGTTCCGAACACCGTCCCCGGCCGATGCGGAGCGGGGGGCCGGCCGTCGCAATCGTCTGCAGGAAGTGCTCGACGAACGTCGTCTTGCCGAACCCTGGTTCCGCGACGATGGCGTGCATCAGACCACGCTCGGTCGTCGCGCTCTGCAGCGAGGCGGCGAGTGCGGTCTGCGCGTCGTCGCGCCCGATCAGAGCACGGCGGAACGCTCCTGCGACCGTGATCGACTGTGTCTCACTCGATCGTCGGCCTCGATGAGCGCTGAGGCCCGCTTCGACGCTGGCTGCCGTCGGCCGAAGACGCGCGTCCTTTTCGAGCATCGCCAGCAGCAGCTCTTCGAACCAGGCCGGCAGCTCCGGATTGAGACGCGATGGCGGCAGCGGTGCCTGGGTGAGAATCGCCGAGGCGACGCCAAGGTAGGAGGGCGCCGAAAACGGGTGCTCGCCGGTGCCGAGCTCGTAAAGAACAGATCCCAGCGAGAACACGTCGGTGGCAGTGGTGACGACTTCGCCCCGTATTTGCTCCGGCGACATGTACGCCACCGTTCCGAGGAGCTCGCGCCCGCCGGTCTGGTCTGTGCGCGTGATCGCAAACGCCGGGTCGCCGCCGTCCGACACGAGGCGCGCCAGTCCGAAGTCGAGGACCTTCACATAGCGGTCCTCGCGCAGCATGATGTTGTCAGGCTTGATGTCGCGATGGACGATGCCGGCGGCGTGGGCGGTCGCGAGTGCCTTCGCGACTTGCCACCCGATGTCGAGGAGGGCATCGAGCGACCGAGCTTCCGCCAGCAGCTTCCGGAGCGTCTGGCCTTCGACCAGCTCCATCGCAATGAACTGGCCTGCCTCAGCCTCGCCGATGTCATAGATCGTGACGATGTTCGGGTGGTTGAGGGCTGACGCCGCGCGCGCCTCGCGCGCAAATCGGTCGAGCGCCCGCTTGTCCTGGATCACGTGCGGATGCAGGAACTTGAGCGCGACCTGCCGGCCGAGCCGGCTATCGCGCGCGCGATAGACTTCGCCCATACCGCCGGCGCCGAGTGGCGCGACGATTTCATAGCGGCCGAACAGGGCCCCGTCGGTCAACATCTACAGCCGCACGCGACGGGCTCGCGATGGACGGGCGGGGCTGAGATCGGGATCATGGGCAACCTATTATGGTACCGGACGCGGATTCGCCGACCAATCCGGTGCCTTCTGCCTTGACCCACCACCTCTCCACACAGTCCGAAGAAGGCCACAGGGTCGGGCCTGTCGTTCGCGCCGCGCTGTTTACACAAAAACACCTCGCTGCTGCGTCTATAGACTGACGCGATGCTCGAGCGGCCTCCGGACGATCAGCGATCGCTCGTTGGCCGCCTCTACGACTGTTACGGTGCCTCGCTCTATCGCTACGCGGTCTTGCTGTTAGCGGATCCTGTCGCGGCAGAAGACGCGGTGCAGCAGGTATTCGCCGCGATTCTGCGCACGGGGGTTTGCCTCGACAGCGAGGCGCACTATCTGCGGCGGGCCGTCCGCAATGAGTGCTATTCGATGCTGCGGCGCGGGCGGGTCAGACGCGAGGTGATCGGCGGGGAGGCGCTGATCGAGCCGGTCATTGCTGGAGGTGTTGAGCCCGCTGAGCGGATGGCACTGGAGCGGGCGATTCGCGATCTCCCTCCGGAACAGCGCGAGGTGCTCCACCTTCACGCGTTCGAAGGGTGGACGTTTCAGGAAATCGCCGACGCATCGGAGGCGCCGGTCAACACCGTTGCGGCCCGATATCG
>JAIVJN010000150.1 GCA_020200025.1 Acidobacteriota bacterium
GTCCACGTCAGCCCCGCCGCGCTGCCTCGATGGTGGCGATGTCGATCTTCTTCATCGGCATCATCGCCTCGAAGGCACGCTTTGCCTCACCGCCACCAGCCGCAAGCGCATCGGTTAGCGCGCGCGGGGTGATCTGCCAGGAGAGGCCCCAGCGGTCCTTGCACGAACCGCACTGACTTTCCTTGCCGCCATTGCCGACGATCGCGTTCCAGTAGCGGTCCGTCTCTTCCTGATGGTCCGTCGCGATCTGGAAGGAAAAGGCCTCGCTGTGCCTGAACTCCGGGCCGCCGTTGAGACCGAGACAGGGAATGCCCAGAACGGTGAACTCCACCGTCAGCACATCGCCCTTCTTGCCGCCCGGGTAGTCACCGGGCGCCTCGTGAACAGCGGTCACTTCACTGTCCGGAAAGGTGGCGGCGTAGAAGCGCGCCGCCTCATGCGCGTCCTTGTCGAACCAGAGGCAGATCGTGTTCTTTGGCTTCATGTTCGTGTGCTCCTTGTGCTCGATCAAGGGCGAACGCCGCGGTCTCCGCGTCGAACTCATTGGGCAAATTCGCCGCCGGGCATCGTGCGACGTGCAGTTAGCGCAGCGCCCAGGCCTTCTTTCAGCGCGTCGTAGGCGGCGGAGCCATCGCGGGGTCGGGCCACCTCATCACCGCACGGAGGCCGGCCTCCGGCATCGCAGCGGTGGCTTCGGCGAGTGTATGCAAGTTTGGACAGGTCACGGCTGAAGACGGAAGACTACCAGAAGGTAGTCACTTGCGAGGCAAGCACTATGGGGATGGCAGTCGGCCTTCCTGATCCGATTCCTCGCACGCCTGCAGGAACTCGGGACCGTGCCGGCCATCGATTACGAGATTTATGGCCGCCTGCTCGCCGAGTAGAGTGCGCCGACGAGGTAGCGAAGCCGCGAACAGCCACCTGGGGCTCGCCGATTCTGATTCGCGAGAACTCTGGATGTGCCGGATTCAACAGAAAGTTTGATTCTTCTTCGATGATGGCGCTCGGGACGGCCAACACGGCAGATCAGAAGCGGCCACCTGCAGATGTAGATGGTCGCGTTGCTCGCTCGTCTGACTCAGGCGGTTCTGCGCAATGAGCACGAAGGTCGCAACCAGCACGCCTTCCAGTGACACGATGAAGGTGAGGAGCCCGTAAGGGTAGGGATCGAAGCGCAACTGGGGGCGCGGCGAGGGCATTCCAAAAGGGACCAGCTAACAAAAGGAGCAGGTGCAGCAATACGAACCACAGGGTCCCCGCACATTGTGGGTGCTATGACGACAAGCAAGGGCTTGGAGGACGGCGGGCGATCTCGGGGCCGGACCGTTGCCGGCTTTCTTGACTTGCACCGGTCCCGGCGATACGTTGCGCCATGCCAGCATCGACTATCGATCGGTCGTCGCCGCTGTCACGGCGGGAGCTGCTCGCGGGTGCCGGCGCGGGCGCGGCGGCCCTGCTCCTCGAGCGAAGCGGCCTCCAGGCCCAGGCGCCGCCGAGGAAGACGGTCGTCTTCTCGCATACCACCGTGGTGACCGTCGACGCCGTTCACGACGACGTGGCACTCGCGGTTGAGGGCGCCGAGATCGCGGCCATCGGCCCGACTGACCAGATTCTCAAGACCTATCCCCAGGCCGAGGTCCTGCGCTGCGTGTTCGCAGAGTCTGTCCGCGACAGCGAGAATGTTGCCGGCCCGATGTCGCCGGATGGGCTCGCCTCGAGTGCAGCCCCACGGTTCTCACCCAAGCTGCGAGACGAGGGCCTACAGCGCATCAATGACCTGTTCACCACCTGGCACGGAAGGCAGGGACGCATCAGCGTGTTCCCGGCCGCCGCGCTCGCCGAGACGTCATCGCCCGAGCTGCTGCAGGCCGTCCGCGCCTTCGCTGACAAACACAATCTCGGATACACGATCCACTTGAACCAAAGCCTGCCCGAGGTCGACTTCATGGTGCGACACCATGGCCTTCGTCCGACGGCGTTTCTCGATCAGCATGGCTTCCTGGGCCCCCGGTTGTTCGCGGCACACTGCCGGTATGTCGACGATTCCGAGATCGCGGCGCTTGGCCGGTCCCGCACCATCGTCTCGCACCAGGCGGCCATGGCGGCGAACCGAGGGGTCATCCCGCCCATTCCCGCACTCCGCGCCGCAGGCTGCCAGATCGCGAACGGCACTGACAACAACACCAACGACCTGTTCGAGGTCATGCGAGTCGCGCTCCTGACGGAACGAATCCGGCGCAACGACCCGATCCCCGGCCTTCTGCCTCAGCCAGAAGACATCCTCGCCGACGCGACGCAAGGGGGTGCGGGAGCCGTGAATCAGGAAAAGCTCCTCGGCTCGCTCGAGGTTGGCAAGAAGGCAGACCTGCTCGTTGTGGACACTTTGCGCGCTCACCTCGTTCCGGCGGGACGCATCGTGTCGGCATGGATCCACAACGGTCAACCGTCCGACATCGAATCGGTCATGGTCGACGGTCAGTTCATCATGCGCAACCGCAAGATCCTCACGATGGACGAGGACCGAATCGTTGGCGAAGCCGATAAGGTTGGGCGGCGAATCTGGGCTCAAGTGAAGGCCGCCGGGCCGATCGTGCTACCAGGTCGGCCGCGGCAGCGATGACAATGGCTTGGCTCTCTTCGTTGCGGCACGCCAGGGTTCCTGGGCTCCAGCTAGGGGCCCGGTCGATCACATGACCCGAAAAGGGCGGGGCTGGAGACGACGTGCCACGCGCGTCATCGTGCTGAATCTCCTTCCGAACGAGGATCGAGCAGCCGTTTGACATCCCCGCGTAACTTCGACAGGTTCGCCGGAGGATCGTTGGCCGGCAGCGAGCGGTGATACTCGACGAGCGGACGATCGTCGGTGAGGAGCAGACCCGGTCGGCCGACCGCAGCGAGGGCCTCTCGCGTGCGCGGGTCATGGAGCTTCGCCTCGAAATCTTCCCGCGACAGCCGCAGCGGCTCGACGCTGCCCACCATCAGGTTGCCATCGAACCAGAGCGTGGTCCCGGGAAACACGTCGGCGAAGGTGCGCATGATCAACTTGTACTGGGTCTCGGGGCGGTGACCGATCCATTGCAACACGAGGCCGCCAGGGCGGAGCGCGCGGCGGACGAGCGCGAAGTATTCGCGAGAATAAAGGTTGCCCGCGCCGGCGTGGATCGGCTGTATGAGGTCGGCCGTCACCACATCGAAGCGCTGGTCGGTCAGCATCAGAAAGTTCCGCCCATCGTCCAGCCGCAGGAGTACGTTGGGCTGGTTGAGCACGTCATAGTTGACGTGCGCGAAGAAGCGCGCCGCCCGCCGCACGCCGTCGCTGAGCTCAACGACTTGCACGCGCGTGCTGCCATGTTGGCTGACGGCGCCCGGCGTGGCCCCGCCGCCGAGACCGATGACGAGCGCGTCGGCCGGAGCCGGGTGCAGCGCCATCGGCAGATGGCCGATGATGCGATGCAGGCGAACCATTTCCCCGGTGTCGTTGGCCTGGTGCAAGCCGTCGAGGAACAGCGAGTGCCGCAAGCGGCTACCGTGCACGCTCACCGCCGTCTGCGCCCCATCGTCTCTCCAGAGCTCTCGCATATTGGACCCGTGACGTCGCGCGAAGGCTGCGGCAAACGGATCGGGCGTGCGAGGCGCAGTCATCGCGAAGAGTGCAAGTCCAGCCATGCCGATGAGCGCACTCCGACCGCGACGGGGATGTACGGCCGCGAGCATCAGTCCGCTTGCCACATAGACGCCCGACAACGCCACGAGCGCCAGTCGCGTGCCCAGAAGCGGTAGCAGCACGAACCCGCCGGCGAGCGAGCCGGCGATGGCGCCCAAGACATTCAAGGCGTAGAGGCGCCCGACGCGACGGCCGACGGCTGTCCGATCATGGAGATCGCCCGCTGCTCGGACCGCGCCGAGCCTGAGGGCCACCGGGAAGCTCAGGCCCATCAGCAACGCGGCCGGGAGGATCGCCGCCACGCTGGCCTGGATGGCCCCTGAAGTTCGCCATCCGGCCTGATAGCTCCAGGCAAGAAAACTCGAGGAGGAAAGGGCGGCCACGCCGGTGGCCATTTGCACCGCGGCGAGCCACCCGAGCAGATCGCGCGGTCGAGCGAGCAGGCGAGACGCCGCCGCCCCGCCGACGGCGATGCCCGCCAACACGGTCGCCAGCATCGTCGTAAAGGCATAGGTTGTCGCGGGCAGGAATTGAACGAGAATGCGAAACCAGACGATCTCGAGCGCGAGCGACGCGAGTCCTGAAATGACGATGAGGATGAGGACGGCTGCCTGAGCCTGCCGCTGCCAGGATAGGGTGATCGGGATGGCTCGCGGTTCAATGGAAAACGGCTCGGCTACGTCGTCCGCTCGGCGTTCGTCGACCCTTCGCGAGAGGAGCCACGCCAGGACGCCAATCGCAACATTCAGCGCGCCGGCCAGGAAGAAGGTGCGCTGCATGCCGATGGTGCCGATGAGGTGGAAGCCTGTGACTAGAACGCCGGCAACGGCCCCAGCCGTGTTCGTGGCGTAGAGCGTCCCGACACGCGAGCCAAAACTGGAACCGCGCACCAGGGTCGAGGCGCTGAGGAGCGGCAAGGTCAAGCCCATCAGCGCGGTAGGGATTAGAAGCACGACGAACGAGCAGAGAAACCGGGCGAGCGTCAAAAGGCCGAGCGATTCCGGCGCCACACCAGAGAGGGCGGCGTAGACCAAGGACGCCGAGTCGAGCAGCACCGGACTGGCGACCGCAGAGATGCCCACCAGGATCTCGGCGATGCCGAACGCGACGAGTGGACGGTCGGTGCGCGCGAGCACGCGGCCCGCAGCCACGCTGCCGAGGCCAAGCCCGGTCATGAACGCAGCTAGGACGGTGCTGGCCGCATAGACCGTGACGCCGAACACCAGCGATAGCTGCCTGAGCCACAGGACTTGGTAGGTGAGCCCGCAGGCGCCCGAGAAGAAGAATAGGGTGAGCAGCGCCAGCCGTGCCGGGGCGCGCGACGAGGTTCGTGTCGGCAAGGTCACCCGACCACACGGCAGCGCATGCCCCAGATTAGCGTCGCACCGCGTTTTCGGAAAGTGATACTGACGTGAACAACCGAGGCATCAAAAGGCTTCAATTGCGCCTCGAGCGCTTCCACGCACCGCCAGACCGGTGTGGGATGAGACCATTGGCGGGAATTGCGCTCGGCAGTGTCCTTGCACGTGACTCCAATACCGAAAGCAGGAGCTATGCCGCGTACTCCCCGAGTGCGTTCCGGCGCCCCGCGTAAGCCGCGCCGCCGTTCGCTCATCGATTGGAACGAAACCGGGCGCGACGCGCAGGTGGTCGACTGGCGCGATCGGGCGCATCAGTTTGGGTTGATCCCGCTGGATCCCGAAGAGTCGGACACCACCGAGCGTCCGACGGACGTCGTACGTCTTCTCGCCGAAGAAGAGCCCGAGGCGCTCAACGGGACCACGATTGTCGCTGAAGAGGCTGAAGAGATCGACGGGCTGGCTGACGAGCCGGCGGGCGACGAGGAGACCGCCGAGAGCGGCCGGGGCGACGATGTCGATTTGACGCGCGTGTACTTGAATCACATCGGCCGCCGCCGCTTGCTCAGGCCAGACGAAGAACGCGCGGTGGCCGCCCGCATCGAAGAGGCCCGGGCCCAGCTCCTCGGCTCACTCGCGCTCATTCCCTGCGTGCTCGACACGTTGGCCGGTCTTGCCAAACACATCAAGGATGGCGCCGGTTCGCCGGCCGAGCTGATCCTGCTGCCCGATGGCGGCGAGCTCAAAGCCGAAAATATCGCTCCCGTGCTGACGGCGTTCGCTCGCGTCCGCCGGTTGGAGCGCTGCGTCGTACGCTGGCGACGGATGCTCGCGGCGCCGAAGCTCAGCGCTCGCACGCGACGCCATCTCGAAAGCGAGATCGAGCGAGCCGATCAGCGCATCTCGGAGACGCTGAGCGCGTTGCCCATTCGCCCGGCGCTCATCGAGCAGCTTCGGTCGGCGCTGCAGCACAAACACCGTGAGATCACCGACCTGCAGCGCCAGCCGGCGGCGGCCGCGCGCGACGAGGCCATCCGCGCGATCGAGGGACGCACGGGCCTGTCCGCCGAGCTTTTCCTCGAACGCTACGCCCGCGTCGCCGAGTTGGACCAAGCCTTGACCGAAGCCAAGCGCGATCTGCTCGAAGCCAACCTTCGGCTCGTCGTGTCGATCGCTCGCCGCTACACCAACCGAGGATTATCGCTCTTGGATCTCATTCAGGAGGGGAACATCGGATTGATGAAGGCGGTCGACCGCTTTCAGTTTCGCCGAGGCTTTCGCTTCTCCACCTACGCCACATGGTGGGTGCGCCAGGCGGTCACGCGCGCCATTGCGGACTACGGACGAACCATCCGTCTGCCTTCGCACGTCATCGAATCGATCAACAAGCTCCGCAAGGAGAGCGGGGCGTTGGGCGCGGAGCTCGGTCGCCGTCCGACGCCTCTGGAGCTTGCCGAGCGCATGAAGATTCCGCTCGGCAAGGTGCAGTTGCTGCTCGAGGCCGTCCGCCATCCGGCGTCCCTCGACGCCCCCGCCGGCGAATCCGAGGAGACGTCGCTCGGCGCGCTCGTCGCCGATGAGAGTGCGCCGTCACCCGAGAACGAGGTGATGCGCACGGACTTGGCCGTTCACATCGAACGTGCCATGGAGGGGCTCGGGGAACGCGAGAAAGAGGTGCTCCGTCTGCGATATGGACTCGGCACCGATAAGGAGCACACCCTCGAGGAGATTGGAAGGCGCCTGGCGATTACGCGCGAGCGGGTACGCCAGATTGAAGCGCGCGCGCTCGCCAAGATGCGGATCTCGGCTGCGTGATCGACGGCACGACGCGGCATCCGCTGGCACCGTCGATCATTCGTATCTGAGCGCGCGGATTGGGTCGATGCGCGACGCACGGTGAGCCGGAATGAAGCCGGCCCCGAGCGCGATGAGCGCCAACACGACCACGGAAAGAGCCAGCACCAGCGGATCGTAGCCCTGCAACTCGAAGAGAATCGATTGAGCAAGTCTGCCGAGGCCAGCCC